>VGDC01000253.1 GCA_016869895.1 Alphaproteobacteria bacterium | reverse complement strand
CGAACAATCCGGTCACGGAAGGAACGGATGCATCCTCCTCCACGCTCACCTTCACGCGCACGCGCTGGTTCCATTTGACGCTGAGAAGGTTATACACCACCTCGAAACGCGCGGGTCGGTCAGGGTAATCGACGGCGGTGATATCCACCAGCTTCTTGAAATAGCAGTTCGCGTCGCTGTGAAGGAAGGACAGCAGCGGCACGATGTTCTCCGCTTCGGCGTGCACGACCAGTTCCCCACCCATGACGGATGCCGCGAGGATATGCTTGCCCGCGAGTTCGGAGATATGCCCTGCCAGATCCTGCAATGCTACTTTCATGCTCTCAGTCCTTAACGACGGATGGTGCCGGTACGGCGGATTTTCTTCTGCAGCTGCAGAATGCCGTAGATCAGCGCTTCAGCCGTCGGCGGGCAACCGGGGACATAGATGTCCACGGGGACGATGCGGTCACAGCCGCGCACGACGGAATAGGAATAATGGTAATAGCCGCCGCCATTCGCGCAGCTGCCCATGGAAATCACCCAGCGTGGCTCAGCCATTTGGTCGTAGACTTTGCGCAGCGCAGGTGCCATCTTGTTGCACAGCGTGCCCGCGACGATCATCACGTCGGACTGGCGGGGGGATGGGCGGAAGACCACGCCGAAACGGTCCATATCATAGCGGCTGGCCGCAGCCTGCATCATTTCCACCGCGCAGCAGGCCAAGCCGAAGGTCATCGGCCAGAGCGAACCCGTACGCGCCCAGTTCACGAGCGAATCGAGGTTGGCGACCACGAAGCCTTTATCGTCCAGCTCCTGCGTCACCGCTTTCAGCAGCGCGTCCTGATCCGTACCGTCCAACACGGGGACAGCGGCATTGCTCGTGACCAGCTCGTTCTTGGATTCCGTCACCATATCATTCAGCCCCTTCATTGGCATCACCCGCCGTTTTGGACGGCAGAGGACGCAGAATCGTTAAGCCCGAAACCACCAGCAGGCCAAGCACCAGCGCACCGCCCGTCAACACGATACCCACGACACCCGCCAAGGCGGAGCGCAGGTCACTCAAGCGGTTCTTCGCGGCAAGAATCTGATAGCTCAGATAGCCGATATATCCCATCTCCAGCATCACGATGGCATTGCTGAAGTTGCGGAAGCTTTCCGTGCGCTCGGTGGCGTTGGCGAAGCTCTCGAACCCGAACAGCAGGCCATAGACCACCAGTGCCAGCGACAAGCCCAGCAGCACCACCAGCAGGTGGAACAGGCCGAAGCCCACCGCTTGCCGCTCGTTGCGTGCGAACGCGAAATCGTTGATGCGATGGAACATGCCCACCGACACTTTCCCTTCGGTCATCACTCCCACTCCAGCGCGCCTTTTTTCCACTCGTAGATGAAGCCCACGGTCAGCACGCCGAGGAAGACCATCATCGACCAGAAGCCGAACAGACCCACGTTGCCCAGCGAAATCGCCCAAGGGAACAGGAACGCCACCTCAAGGTCGAAGATGATGAACAGGATGGCGACGAGGTAGAAACGCACGTCGAACTGGTTGCGCGCATCGCCGTAGGATTCGAATCCGCACTCATAGGCGGAGAGTTTCTCGGCATCGGGCTTCTGCTTCAGCAGCACCAGCGGCAGGAGTGTCATCACGATGGCGAGGCCGAAGGCGATGACGAGGAAGAGCAGGATGGGGTAATAATCCCCAGCGACGACCTGTGCGCCGAGTGCGCCGGAATAGACCACTTCCGCAGGGGTTGCAGCTTGGGCGAGTGTCATCGTGGCGGCATCGTTGGACATGGAGGGCGAACCTTTCGGAAACCTGACCTGATTATTCATGCCTGTTATAGTCAGAACAGCACCCGAATAACAAGCGATTTTTCCCCTTTTCCGCCGTATTTATGCCCGCAACTGCGACACATTCTCAATAATCCGCGAAACCGGAAAAAGCACCATTCTGATACAGTTTTGCCGCGCCAGTGAACCGCCTGAATAACCGCGCTTCGTGAAATTTAGGCAAAAGAAAACGCGAGGAATCTGCATTCGCTCGCGTCGGGCATGAATCGGTCTTGAAGTGAGATGGCGAGAATGACGGGGCTCGAACCCGCGACCTTCGGCGTGACAGGCCGACGCTCTAACCAACTGAGCTACATCCCCACTTCTCAAAGACCCACCTTGCGTGGTGGAGTTGGATTAAAACCATTTTGAAGGCGCGCCGTCAAGGAGAAAAAACACGAGAATGTCGATTTTATTGCATCGCCATTGAAACAACGTATTTTTCTGGTTTTGGAAGGATTGCTGACGGGCTGATGTCGGCCTGCTGGCCGACACACTAGGTGCGGCTTCGCCGTCTAATTCCGCTCCTGCGGAATTGCCGACGCTGCGCAATGCGCAGCTATTATTTAATAATTTGGCGCGGTTCGAGCCGTAACAGCAAATTTCTTTCATAAAAAAAGCCGCACATGGCGGCATTTTTATGAAAGAGAATGGTGGGCGCTGACGGGCTCGAACCGCCGACCTACTCGGTGTAAACGAGTAGCTCTACCAACTGAGCTAAGCGCCCACTCTCGAAGTGCCAAACAGAGGCTGAATCGTCTTTCTCAAAAACTAACGGAGGAAAACGTTGGAACTTATTACCCAATCAGGTCGGGTATGTCCAGCAGTTTTCCTCCGTGTAGTCGAATTATTCAGTGAATTACTTGTTCACTGCGTCTTTCAGAGCCTTACCGGGCTTGAACTTAGGCTGCTTGGAAGCTGGGATTTTGATCACAGCGCCGGTGCGTGGGTTACGGCCTTCGGTCGCTTTGCGCTTCGCAACAGCGAAGGTGCCGAAGCCAACCAGGCGAACTTCGCCGGATTTGGAGAGTTCTTTGGTGACGGTTTCGATGAACGCGTCTACTGCTTTAGCAGCGTCAACTTTGGTCAGGCCAGCTTTGGTTGCAACTTTAGCTACCAGTTCGTTCTTATTGGTCATTGTGAACCCTTTTTAACTCATTAGAAGTTTACATTTGAATTCCACGCAAACCCGCAGTGGAACTCGACTCAAGCTAAGTGTGGACTCAACCAAACCACTTTCATTTAGACTTGTAAACAGCAAAATGCGCGTTTTTTGACAGAAACGGCAAAAAAATGCACTTTTTTTGCCGTTTTTGGGCTTTTAATGGTGGATAACTCCTGATTCGCCGTCATCCTTGTTGCGGCCGCTGCCGGAAGCCGAGTCGTCATATTCCTCTTCGGCGATGGGTTCGACGGGTTTGGCGAGTGCATGCTGAAGCACTTCATCCACCGTGGCGACGGGAATGATGTCTAGCCCCTCCTTCACATTCGCAGGGATTTCGGCAAGGTCTTTGACGTTGTCGATGGGGATGAGCACGGTGGTGATGCCGCCGCGCAGTGCCGCCAG
>VGDC01000252.1 GCA_016869895.1 Alphaproteobacteria bacterium | reverse complement strand
GCAGCACATCCGCCGGAACTTTGGCGAAAAGCAGGAATGCCGCCGCCGTCACCGCTTCGAAAAGCGTGGCAGGGAACTGCTCGCGCAGGCGATGCACCTTCTGCAACACGGCCAGCAGCTCGGCATCTTCCACCTCTTTACCCGCCAGAATCACGCGCTCATTAAAGCGCACCAGATGGGGCGAGGTATAGACATGCGGTTTCTTGCCGGATTGTTCGTATATCGCACGGAGATAGGCGATGAGTGAGCCTTTGCCGTTCGTGCCCGCCACATGGATGACGGGGGGCAAATCCTCGTCAGGGTCTCCCAATGCCTCCATCAGCAACTGCATGCGGTTCAGCTGCAGGTCGATGTGGTGGAGGTAAGGATTCTCCATCTGCTTGAGCAGATGCATCATCTCGCCGTGGGTGTCGTGGATGGCCATGTCAGTCCCTCTTTTCCGCCAGATGTTTACCGACTGCGATGGCGCGGCGCGTGCCCGCCACGTCATGCACTCTGAGATAGGCGATATTATGCGCCGCGAGATATGCGGAAACCATGTGGGTCTCCATGTCGCGCGCGGTCGCCGTGCCGTCTCCCACCGTGCCGAAGAAGGACTTGCGGGAGTGGCCGTAAAGCCATGTAAGCGTCAGATTTTTCTGGATGATGGGCAGTTTGCGCAGCAAATCCCATGTCTGTTCGGGGGTCTTGCCGAAGCCGATGCCCGGGTCTAGGATGACCCTGTCCTTCGAGATGCCCGCTTGGGAGAGCCGCTCCAACGTGCGTTCCGACCATGCCAGCATCACCTGCGCAACATCCACCCCTTCGGGCAGCGTGTGTTCCTTGGTTGGCGGCACGGAGAGCGCATGCATCACCACATATTTGCAGGTGGTGTGGGCGATGACCTTCAGCATCGCATCATCCGGTGTAACAGACACATCGTTTATCCAGTCCACCCCTTCGTTCAGGGCGCGGCGCGCCGTTTCCGCATGGCGGGTGTCAACGCTCAACTGGATGTAGGGCAAGCGTTTGCGCGCCTCGCCCAGCACGGGTTGCAGCCGCTGCCATTCCTCTTCAGGTGTGATTAGCTGCGCATTCGGACGGGTCGATTCCGCGCCGATGTCGAGCACATCCGCCCCCTCCTCCGCCAGCCGCTCCATATGCGCCAGCGTGGCGGCGGCATCGCGCCCACCATCGGAGAAGGAATCCGGCGTGACATTGACGATGCCCACGATTCGGCTGCGCATCTCCAACATCAGGAAACGCTCCAACGCAGGATGACATCGCTGCGGCGCATGACCCCGAAGCCGATGGCCATGCCCGCTCTCGTGACCGCCTCATGGGCAGTCACCCCAGCCGCCGGATGCCTCCAATGCGGGGCGACCTCCACCAGCGGAAGCATGACGAAATCGCGCTCCAGCATGGATTTATGGGGGATGGCAAGTTGCTCATCCTCATGCTGCGTCTCACCATGGGCGAGGATGTCGATGTCGATGAGGCGCGGCCCCCAACGCCCCACATCCACGCGCCCCAATTCGCGCTCCAGCCGTTTGACCGTCTCCAGTAACGCAAGGGGAGGAAGCTCGGTGGTGACGGTGACCACGAGGTTGAAATAGGGGATGTCCCACTCGGGCGGGGCGTTTTCCGGCAGCAAGGCCGCCGTTTCATAGACAGAAGACACATGGAGGGGGTGCACTCCTGCGCCGTGCAAGGCCAGTAGCGCGGCTTCCAGATTCTTCGCGCGGTCGCCCTGATTCGTGCCCAATGCCAGCAAAATCATCGCTTCGCTCCTTGCCCGCGCAGCTCGACCGCCGCGCCCTGCACGTCATACCCCACCAGCAGGAAAGGCAAGGGTTTCTGCAAGGTCAGCGTGATGAGCACCGTCGGCGGCACTTCGGCCTGTATCGCGCGGAGCAGCTCTGCGGAGAGGTATTCGATGAGTTGATAGGGCTGTTTCGCGGCGACCGCCAGCAGCTTCTGGCACAGCGTGTCGTAACACAGGTAATCCGCGCCATCGACCTCCGCAGAAACGGGCAACGAAGGATAATGCAGTTTCACGGAGAGATAGACGGTCTGCGCATTGCTGCGCTCCTCCTCGCCCGCGCCGAGGAACAGCGGAATGGCAAGGCGCTCGATCGCCAGAACGAAAGGATATGTTTCTACGGACACAGCGATACCCCATGGGATTTGAACACCCCATCAGCATCGCGTTTTTGCGGTAAAAATCAAGTGGAGGAGAAGATTATTTATTTGCCGCGTGGGCCAGCGTGTGCAGGTGCTTTTGGACGGTGGCCAACAGGGGGCTCTGGACGTTTCGGAGTGGATGGAGGTTTGGTGACACTGCTGTTGGACACCATACCAACTTTTGGCTTGTCCTTATCGTCCTTGCCCTTGCCGAACTGCTTCTGCAAATTATTCACCGCATCGGCGGTGGATTTGTCCAGACCGGACAGTTTCACTTTCTTACCCGGCTCGACCACAGCGGTCTTCTTGGCTTCCTCGGCGGCTTTCGCCTGCTGCTGTTGTTGCGCAGGTTGCTGCTGGTCGGTCGTCTGCCCCGTCACCTCATTGATGCGGGAGCGCGTGTCTTTTTCGACCAGATTGGTCAGCACCGCGGCGTTGACGGCAGGAGCGGCTTCCGCGCCTTTTTCCGTCGCGGCTTCTGCGCTTGCCCCTTCTTTGCCTTTACCGTCTTTGGCTTTATCAGGAGATTCCGCGCCCAAAACGAGCATTTTCTGCATCGCCCGCTCAATCTCAAGCGCATCCTGCTGGGCCTGATGCATCGCGCCCGTACCTACCTGCATTTCCATGCCCTGTCCGGGTGTGCTGATGCTATGGCTGACCGTCTGCGCCTTGGCGACGAGCGGGGCGTTGGTCAGGCCGGAGGATTCAGGCTTATAAGCGGGTTGAGCGGAAGGCTGCGCAGGGGGTGTATAGCCCGTGAGATGCTGGCCAGCAACGCGCACCGCATTCAAGACAGCGGCAGAATTCGCCAACTGCTCGACATATTTCGGATCTGCGCGGTCTTCGGCCATTCCTGCCTCATCATAAATAATGCTTACCGAAGAATAGCATATAGCCCCGTCTAAGTACATGACACTTTCGTGACATTGCCGCGCATTTCGCTTGGCGCATGAAGAAAAGGCCTATAAAACGGTGGCATGACCCAGATAACCTATGTCAATGGCAGCTATGTCTCCGCGAAGAACGCCGTGGTATCCGTGCAGGATCGCGGTTTCCGCTATGGCGACGGCGTGTTCGAGACCATCGCCGTGCATGGCGGCGTGCCTTACCAATGGGAGCTTCATCTTGCGCGTTTGGAAGCGGGTTTGAAAGCGCTGGAGATACCTGCGCCCAGCGAGGATTTGCTGGAGGTTTCGCTGCGCCTTCTCGCCCGCAATGACCTGTCTGATGA
>VGDC01000251.1 GCA_016869895.1 Alphaproteobacteria bacterium | reverse complement strand
GATTCCGGCCTGCTCGGCCTGCCGAATGCGGGGAAATCCACCTTCCTCGCCGCCGTTTCCCGTGCGAAACCGAAAATCGCCGATTATCCTTTCACCACCCTCGCGCCCCAGCTGGGCGTGGTCTATGTGGACGGTAAGGAGTTCGTGCTCGCCGACATCCCCGGCCTCATCGAAGGCGCATCGGAAGGGGCAGGCTTGGGTCTGCGCTTCTTGGGGCACGTCGAGCGCGCGGGTATCCTGCTGCACCTCATCGACGGCACGCAGGATGATGTGGTCGAGGCTTATGAGACCATCCGTGGCGAATTGGAGGCCTATAGCGAAGAACTGGCCGCGAAAGAAGAGATCATCGCGCTCAACAAGACCGATGCCATGCACGAAGACGACATCGCCGAGAAAATCGCCCTGCTCGAAGAGGTTTCCGGTGCGGAGGTTTTTGCCATCTCCGCCGTTTCCGGCGCAGGGGTGGAAGACGTGAAACGCCGCCTCTGGCAGACCATCGAGCATTCCCGCGCCCAGACACAGGCCGAGATGCTCGCCGCTTATGAACGCCAGAAGCGCGCCGAAGAAGCCATGTTCGCCGCCGCCAACCGCGATGATTATAATCACGAAAGTGATGATGAAGATGACGACGCAGACCACAAGGCCTGACCTTTCCCAAAGCCAGCGCATCGTCATCAAGACGGGCTCCGCGCTCGTCACCGATGTGGAGAACAGCCAGCCCCGCACGGCATGGATGGCCACCCTCGCCGCTGACATCGCCGCGCTGCGCAAAACGGGGAAATCCGTCATCCTCGTCTCCTCCGGCGCGGTTTCGCTGGGTCGCAACATCCTGAACCTCAAAGGCCGCCCGCTGGAGCTGGACGAGAAACAGGCCGCCGCCGCCTGCGGTCAGGTCGCGCTGATGGATGCGTGGCGCACGCCCTTCGCCGCCCATGGTCTGCACGTCGCGCAACTGCTGCTGACGCTGGACACCAGCGAACACCGCAACCGCTATCTCAACGCCCGCAGCACCTTGGAGACCCTGCTTTCCCTCGGCGTCATCCCCATCATCAACGAGAACGACACCGTCGCCACCGCCGAGTTGAAATTCGGCGATAACGACCGCTTAGCTGCGCGCGTCGCCGAGATGGCCGGCGCGGATACGCTGGTGATTCTGTCCGACATCAAAGGCTTATATACCGCCGACCCGTCAAAGAACCCCAACGCGACGCTAATTCCGCTGGTCAGCGACATCACGCCGGACATTGAGCGCATGGCCGGAAAGCCCACCTCCTCCGTGGGTTCGGGCGGCATGATCACCAAAATCCAGGCCGCGAAGATCGCCCATGGCGCAGGGTGCAGCACCGTCATCGCCGCAGGGCGCGGGGAACACCCCATCCGGCATCTGCTGGAACAGAACGAAGGCACATGGTTCACCGCAAGCACTTCGCCCAGCAACGCCCGCCGCCGCTGGATTGCGGGTGGGTTGCGCGCCGCAGGCAGCATCGTGGTCGACGCGGGCGCAGAGAAAGCATTGCAAGACGGCAAAAGCCTCCTCGCCGCTGGCGTGACCACCGTGGAAGGCGACTTCGGACGCGGCGAAGCGGTGCATATCCGCTCGGCGCAAGGCAAGCTGCTGGGCAAGGGGTTGATTGCCTACACCAGCGCTGAAACTCGCCTGATTCAAGGCCGGAAAAGCGATGCATTCGAGTCCCTCATCGGCTATAAAGGCAAGAATGCCCTTATCCACCGCGATGATCTGGTGCTTGAATGACAAGTGTTTCCATCCCCGAATTGATGCGTGAAATAGGCCAACGCGCCCGCGTGGCCTACCAATCCCTCGCTGCAGCCACGGCGGAGCAGAAGGAATCCGCTCTGCGCGAAGCCGCCGCAGCCATCCGCACGCACAAAGCGGAAATCCTCGCCGCGAATGAAAAGGATTATTCCACCGCCAAAGTCAACGGCGTGGAAGGGGCGATGCTTGACCGCCTATTGCTCGACGACAAGCGCATCGAATCCATGGCGGCTGGGCTGGAAGTCGTCGCTGCACTCCCCGACCCCGTCGGCAAAGTGCTGGAAACCATCAACCGCCCTAATGGGCTGGTGATTTCGCGGGTTTCTGTGCCCCTCGGTGTCATCGGCATCATCTATGAAGCACGCCCGAACGTCACCGCCGATGCGGGCGCACTGGCCTTGAAAGCCGGAAATGCCGTCATCCTGCGCGGCGGGTCGGATAGTTTCCATTCCTCCTCGGCAATAGCCGCTTGTCTGCACGAAGGCTTGAAAAGCGCAGGCCTGCCGCAGGATGCCATCCAACTCGTGCCCACCAATGACCGCGCCGCCGTGGGCGAAATGTTGACCATGGTAGGGGTGATCGACGTCATCGTACCGCGCGGTGGCCGTTCGCTGACCGAGCGCGTCCAGCGCGAAAGCCGCGTGCCGACCTTCCTGCACTTAGACGGTAACTGCCACACCTATATCCACTCTGCCGCCGATTTCGACATGGCGCGCAAGGTGCTGTTCAACGCCAAACTCCGCCGTCTGGGCATCTGCGGGGCGACGGAAAGCCTGCTGATAGACGAATCCATCGCGCCGAAACTGCTACCCCTGCTGGTCGATGACCTGCAAGGCTGCGAATTCCGTGGGGATGAAGCCTCCCGCCGCTTCGAGCCACGCATCCTCGCCGCTTCCGATGACGATTGGGGCATGGAATACCTCGCCGCTATCCTTTCCGTGAAGGTCGTGCGCTCTGTCGAAGAAGCCATCCACCACATCAACCGCTATGGTTCGCACCACACGGATGCCATCATCACCGAAGACACTTCCGCCGCCGCGCGCTTCACCGCCGGAGTCGATTCCGCCATCGTCATGGTGAACGCCTCGACCCAATTCGCCGATGGCGGGGAATTCGGCATGGGCGCGGAAATCGGCATCGCCACGGGGCGGATGCACGCCCGCGGGCCCGTCGGCGCGGCACAGCTCACCACCTATAAATACGTCGTGCAAGGCAACGGCCAAGTGAGGGCAGTATGAGTGCAGAGCGCAAAACCACACCTTATGAGCAGGTAGCCTGGGGTGCATATCCAGATAAGATTTTTGCCTCAGAGAAGAAATCGCAGCGAGGAAAACACGGTATCAACTTTTTCTCCGTCTTTGGCATACTTGTAGGCATCATCCTTCCAATAATATTTTTTCTTCTGTTAGACTTCGACTGGTCACCGGTTTTGAAATACCTATTCAGTGTTAAAGGAATGATAGGCTTATTGCCCGCCTTTCTCTTCCTTGCGTTTATGAGTTTGCGTACCTTTGGGACACAAAAGTTTACGGCGCTTAAATATGGGCAAAAATGGCCTATCGCAGCAGTCGGCGCGGATGGCTTTCTTATGGCTAGGAGAGGACAGCTATACCAGAAGCGTCCT
>VGDC01000250.1 GCA_016869895.1 Alphaproteobacteria bacterium | reverse complement strand
CAATGAAGAATTGGCCAAGACCGTCGATACCAACGACGAATGGATTCGCGAGCGCACGGGCATCACCCAGCGTCACATCGCCGCAGAAGGCGAGTTGACCTCGCATCTGGCGACCGAAGCGGCGCAAAAAGCCCTCGAAAAAGCGGGTATCGCCGCTGAACAGGTCGATCTCATCATCGTGGCGACCAGCACGCCAGACGAGACCTTCCCCGCCACCGCCGTGAAAGTACAGCATGCGCTCGGCGTGAAACAAGGCGCGGCTTTCGACCTCAACGCCGTCTGCTCCGGCTTCCTTTACGGCCTTTCCGTCGCGGAGACGTTCATCGCTTCCGGCAAAGCCAAGACCGTCGTCGTCATCGGCGCGGAGACCTTCACCCGCATCTTGGACTGGACGGATCGCGGCACCTGCATCCTCTTCGGGGACGGCGCAGGCGCGCTAGTGCTGCAAGCCGAGACGGGCACAGACCGTGGCATCCTCCACACCGAAATCCGCTCCGACGGGGAATTCGCCCCCATCCTACGCACGCAAGCGGGCGTGTCGATGACGCAAACCGCCGGATTCGTGCAGATGGAAGGCAAAGAAGTCTTCCGCCACGCGGCGACCAAGATGGCCGATTCCGTCGAGCTGGTCGCAAGGGAATGTGGTTTCACCACTGCCGACATACGCTGGCTTGTGCCCCATCAGGCCAATCAAAGAATTCTGCAAGCGACCGCTAAGCGCTTGAATATCGATGACGAACGCGTTATCATGACTGTCGATAAACACGCGAACACCTCCGCCGCTTCCATCCCGCTGGCGCTTTCCATCGCTGCGGATGACGGACGCATCAAAGCGGGGGATCTGGTCGCCACACCCGCGCTTGGCGCTGGACTCACATGGGGTTCCTGCCTTATAAGGTGGTGACTTCGCAATAAGATAAGACTGCTTAACCGACCAAGCTTAACCGACCAAAAGGACTTCTGAACATGGTGGACGATTCCAAGACCCTGACCCGCGCCGACCTGAGCGCCGTTGTATATCGCGACCTCGGCCTGTCCCTCTCCGAATCCACCCAGCTGGTCGATGCGGTTCTGGAAGAGATGATTCTCGCCCTTGAGCAGGAAGACTCCCTGAAGCTGTCCTCCTTCGGCACCTTCACCGTGCGCCGCAAGAAAGAGCGCATCGGCCGCAACCCGAAGACCGGCGTTGAAGTACCCATCACCCCGCGCGCCGTCATCTCCTTCAACGCGTCCAACATCCTGAAAGCCGATGTGAACGCCGCCGTCACCAAGAAAAAGAAATAAGCTTTAGTCGATGGAAAAGTCCCCCGAAGCGTATAAGACCATCAGCGAAGCCGCCGAGGAACTCGGCGTCGAGCAGCATGTCCTGCGTTTCTGGGAAACCAAATTCCCGCAGATAAAACCGCTTAAACGCCGCGGTGGTCGCCGTTTCTATCGCCCTGAGGATATGGATGCCCTGCACCAGATCCGCAGCTTGCTGAAAGAAAAAGGCTTCACCATCAAAGGTGCGAAACAGGCGCTCAGCACGAAATCCGTTGATGCGAAAGGCGCTGAGAAATCAACCGCCGCACCGCAGTTGGATTTGCTCGGACAGCCTGTGGCTGCCGTTCCCGCAGCGCCCGCCGCCGCCGCGAAAGCCACCGGATTGACCGCCAAACAGCGTGTGAAACTGGCGGATACGCTGGCAAAATTAGAATCCGCACGCAATCGCTTGCAGTCCGTGGCATAACACGCTATAAGGGCTTTCCCCTGATGCCCCCACGGGCATCCTTTTTCCGGTCGGGATGTGGCGCAGCCTGGTAGCGCACTAGTCTGGGGGACTAGGGGTCGCAGGTTCGAATCCTGTCATCCCGACCATTTAAATAAGCGCCTTTAAGGCGCTTTTTTAATGGGCGGAATCCGGCTGTGAGAACCTGCGCAGGTTCGACAAAAAGCTTAGTAAGCGAAAGCGAACTTCGCGTTTGCAACGAGGCGAAGCCGAGTTAATCCTGTCATCTCTTCCACATATCTTCCTGATGCATCCGCTGGCTCAATAAAAGCATAACCTTTGCCGGAGGACTGCCGTGTTCGGATTATTCGCCCAAGCTGATTATACCCGCATCGCCAGAGACACGATGCTCGGCCTGCTCGCGCCCGTCTCCACCGAAACCCCGCCTTACGGTCAACTGCCCAAAGCCGTGCTGGACGATGCCTATGTCATCGGTTTCCTGCAAATGGCTTCGCTAGCGGCGATGGAGCGCGCGAAGGGCAAGCCCATGCACGTCCATAAAGCACGGCAGCATTTCTTCAGAGCGATGGCGGAGATTTCACCCGACTGCGCGCGTCGCTTGCCCCGCCGCATTGGACGGTGGAAAAACAAAGCAGACGCCCAACATCAGGATTATCTCTTAGGGAAAATGGAAGGGCAGAGCTACGCCACCGCATTCCAGAGCGACAACGAAATCACCCTGCAAGCCATCGCTGGGAATTTCCATTTCATGGTGCGGCATCGTCACTTGGGCGGCGGCGCATCTGCCGCGCCACAAGAAACCGCGTACCATTAAATCACGGCTTCGACCCCGCAAGCTTCCAGCTGCTCGCGGATAGTGTGCTTCAAGGTCTCCAATGCCGCTTCATCGGTGGATTCCGCGCGCACGCTGATGGCCGCCTGCGTGTTCGATGCCCGCGCCAGCCACCAGCCGTCCTTGCTGGAGACACGCACGCCGTCCACATCGTTCACTTCGAAATCATGCCCGGCAAGGCGGGATTTGATGTCGTCGATGATGGCAAATTTCCGCTCTTCCGGCACGTCGATGCGGATTTCCGGCGTATTATAGACCAGTGGCATGTCATCAAGAAGCTGCTCCAGCGTCTTCTCGCTATGGGCGAGGATGTTGATGAGGCGCACGGCGGAATAGATGCCATCGTCATAGCCGAAATAACGATCCGCGAAGAAGATGTGCCCGCTCATCTCCCCCGCCAGTTTCGCGGAGACCTCTTTCATCTTCGTCTTCACCAGCGAATGACCTGTCTTGCACATCACGGGTTTGCCGCCATGGGCGGCGATGTCGTCGAACAACGCCTTGCTGGCCTTCACATCGGCGATGATGGTCGCGCCGGGGTTGGTCTTGAGCACATCCCGCGCGAAAAGCACCATCAACTGGTCGCCATACAGGATGCGCCCGCGTTTATCCACCGCGCCGATGCGATCCCCATCGCCATCGAAGGCAATGCCCACATCCGCGCCTTGCTTCTGCACCTCGGTGATGAGCTGCTCAAGGTTTTTGGCCACGGTGGGGTCGGGGTGGTGATTCGGGAAATGCCCGTCGATGGTGTCGTTGATGGTCGCGTGCCCCAGCTTCGCCGCCAGTCGCTTGGTGACTTCACTGGCCGAGCCATTGCCGGGGTCGATGACCGCTTTGATGG
>VGDC01000249.1 GCA_016869895.1 Alphaproteobacteria bacterium | reverse complement strand
GGAATATGACATCCGCGGCGAAAGAGGGATTGCGCAATAATGGATCACTTTCAGTACCGTGATGGCGTGCTATTCGCCGAAGATGTGAACATCCCCGCGCTGGCCGAGCAGGTCGGCACGCCCTTCTATGTCTATTCCACCGCCACACTGCGCCGCCATTTCGAGGTCTTCGCCGCGCCGTTCAAGCATATGCCGCATAAGGTCTGCTTCGCGGTGAAGTCGAATTCCAACCTCGGCGTGCTGAAAACCCTCGCCGAAGCGGGTGCTGGGGCGGATGTGGTGTCCGAAGGGGAAATCCGCCGTGCATTGGCGGCTGGCATCGCGCCGTCGAACATCGTTTTCTCCGGCGTGGGCAAAACCAAAGATGAGATGCGCTTCGCCCTCAAGCAGAAGATTTTCCAGTTCAACGTGGAATCCGAGCCGGAACTACTGGCTTTAAGCGAAGTGGCGGTGGAAATGGGCGCAGAAGCCGCCATCGCCATCCGTGTAAACCCTGACGTGGACGCGAAGACCAACGCCAAGATCTCCACGGGCAAGAAAGAGAACAAATTCGGCATCGACATCAACCGCGCAGGCGAGCTATACGCCCAAGCCGCCATCCTGCCGGGCATCCGCGTGCAGGGCGTGTCCATGCATATCGGCTCACAGCTCACCAGCATCGAACCCTTCCAGCAGGCCTTCGCCAAGCTGCGTGGGCTAGTGGAAGCCTTGCGCGCTTCGGGCATCGCCATCACCACAGTGGATGTCGGCGGTGGATTGGGTGTGCCTTATGAACCCGACGCACAACAGCCTCCTTCCCCTGAAGCCTACGCCAAAGCCGTGCTGGACGCGGTGGGCGATTTGGGCTGCACGCTATTGTTCGAGCCAGGTCGCTTGCTGGTCGGCAATGCGGGCATCCTCGTCACCAAAGTCATCTATGTGAAGCCCACGGAAACGCGCACCTTCGTCATCGCCGATGTGGCCATGAACGACCTGCTGCGCCCGTCGCTTTATGGCGCGTACCACGACATCATCCCCGTGGTGGAGACTTCCGCGCCGCTGCAGCCCATCGACGTGGTCGGCCCCGTCTGCGAAACCGGCGACACCTTCGCCGAGCAACGCCCATTGCCGCTGCCCAAGCCCGACGACCTCCTCGCCTTCCGCACGGCAGGGGCTTATGGCGCGGTCATGTCCAGCACCTATAACAGCCGCCACCTGACCCCTGAAGTCATGGTGAACGGCAACGCATTCTCCGTCATCCGTGCGCGCCGCACCTATGACGACCTTCTCGCCCTTGATAGCATTCCGGAGTGGTTCTGATGACCTCGAATAAATGGATTGATACGCACGTCCACCTCTTCCCCGAACCCGCCGATGGCTGGCCGACACTGGCCGAACACGGCGACCGCCCCTGCACGCCCCGCCATTATCTGGGCATTCTGGATGGCTCTGCGCCCAAGGGCATCGTGGTGGTGCATTTCTCCAAAGCACCCGATAGCACCCACGTCATCGGCGCGCTCGACACGCTGAAAGGCAAACGCCCTGCCGTGGGCGTGGTCAAGGCGGCGGATATGGCCGTTTTCGACTGGATTCTGCGCGATGACGTGAAAGGCGTGCGCATCTACGCCAAGGAATCCGTGCCGGAATTCACCGATGTGCAACGCTGGAACCGGTTGTGGAACCTCGTGCGTTCGCAGAAGAAGCATATCCTGCTCTTCGGGGATGCCGAGAAGCTCCGCAAGACCATCCCCCAGCTGCCACAGGACATTCCGCTGGTCATCGACCATCTCGGCCTGCCCGATGCCACCCACGGCGGCAACGATGCCCATTGGAACGCGCTGCTGAGCGAAATGCAGACCCGCAACAAGACCGCCGCGCCCGTCTATTTCAAAGGCCCCGGCTATCGCAGCTCGCTCCGCACGCAGGAAGTGCAGCCTTTCGTGAATGCCATCGTCCGTAAACTGGGCGTCGATCGCCTCATGCTCGGCGCGACCGATGCGCCCTTCGCGGGCATGCCTAAAGGCGATTTGCACTGGATTCGGGATTATACCTATAAACTCGCGGTCGGTGCGGCGAATGCGCTGGAGCTGGACGAGGAAAACACCGTCGATGCCTTGCTCTATGGAAATGCAGCGGAGCTGTATGGGTTTAAAGAATAAAAATATGAAACGCAGCAAACACCCTGTCCGTAACTCCCTCATAATAATTGCCGTATTTCTGGTTTTTGGCGGCGCACTATTCTTCTCTTCCGCAAATGAATCATTAGAAAAGTTAAAGGTTCTTTGCAAACAACCTAATGCTTCAAAGACTGAGTGCATGACTCGTATGCGCGCCGGTGGGCATTACAAATCAAAAGCTGGCGAGCTGAAAGAAGCGGAAGAATTTTATCTGATTGCAGCACATATGGGAGATGAAATTGCGATGTTTCATTTGGGTTGGCTGTACCACACTGAAGCTATCAAAAATATGGTAAGAACAGGAAGACCTATTGACAAGAAAGTAATCGCACAAGCAAACCAATGGTATACGAAATCCGCTAAACTAAATTTCTCTCCGGCAATGAATAATCTAGGGGTACTACTGATGACCTCAGATGGCAGAGGCTCACCCCAATATATGGCTGGCATAGATTGGGTAATTTCTGCAGGACGTGCCAACAACCCTATCGGTGTTTGGAATGCGCAAAAATACATAAAACTAGCGAGCCGCAATACAGACGATGAAAAGAACGGCGTTTGGAATCCTAGAACAACTTACAACCCTAAAATTATTCTTTCTCCCACACTTGAAAGAACATTTTATAATTTACTACCCGTTTCCCGCCCAATCGCTGAAGAAATTAGAAAAGCAGCGGAAACAAAAACTCCTATGAAAGCTCCCAATAAACCAAGTGAAGTTCCCGGATTGGCATTCTACAATCCTGAAATTAAAGAAAAGATTCGCAGAGATCAGCAAGATCGTTAACTAAGTCCCAGCATTTTCTCTAGAGCGTGGGTTTTAATCCCAAAGTGGGTTTTTCGTGCAGAAAACGCATTCAAAATCGCTTCTTTTTGATCATTTTCTGCACGTTTCTGCGCGATAATCATCACGTTTTTAGGTGTATGCGCATCGGAAATGAACTCGAATGCTTTGGTGGCATAGCCACTGTATTCCAGCAGCATCACCCGCAGCGCATCCGTCACCATCTCGGCTTGCCGCTCGAAGAATGTGCCATGCTTCAACAAGAAATCCAGATGCTTATCCGGTTTTCCTGCTTCCATCTGACGGCGGATTTGCTTATGGCAGCAGGGCGCGACGACAATCAACTCCGCCAAGCCGCTGATTCCTTTGAATAATGCTTCGTCCGTGGCGGTATCGCAGGCATGCAGCGCGATGAGCATATCCAGCCCCGTGCTGTCATAATCCGCTATCGTCCCTTGCACGAAATCCAACCCC
>VGDC01000248.1 GCA_016869895.1 Alphaproteobacteria bacterium | reverse complement strand
TGACGCTCACCGAGAACGCCCAGCCCGCGATCATGGCTTCCTCCATCGCCATCCTGCGCGTGCTGGAGCAGGAATTCGGCTTCGACCTCGCCAAGGCCGCCTCCTTCGTCGCTGGCCACTCGCTGGGTGAATACACCGCCCTTGCCGCCGCCCGCGCCTTCACGCTGGCCGACACCGCGAAACTCCTCCGCCTCCGTGGCCTCGCCATGCAGAAAGCCACGCCGCAGGGCGTCGGCGCAATGGCCGCCATCCTCGGCCCCGACCTTGACGTGGTCGCACAAATCGCCGCTGAGGCCGCTGAAGGAGAAGTCTGCTCCGTCGCGAACGACAACTCCCCGGGTCAGGTCGTCATCAGCGGCCATAAAGCCGCTGTCGAGCGCGCGTGCGAAATCGCCAAGGAAAAAGGCGCGAAACGCGCGCTCCTGCTGGCTGTCTCCGCCCCGTTCCATTGCAGCCTGATGCAGCCCGCTGCCGATGCCATGGCCGAAGCCCTCGCCGCTGCCACCATTCAGGCTCCCGTTGTGCCACTCATCGCCAACGTCTCCGTGGAAGCCGTCACCAACCCTGCCACCATCCGTGAATTGCTCGTGAAGCAGGTCACCGGTCAGGTGCGTTGGCGCGAATCCGTCGAGTTCATGAAGGCACAGGGCGTCACCGAAACCGTCGAAATCGGCGTGGGTAAAGTGCTCACCGGCCTCACCCGCCGTATCGATAAAGACCTTGCCGCCACCGCCATCACCGGCGTGGAAGACCTTGACGCTTTCGCAAAGGCTGCATGACCCGCATCGCCATATTCGATTCCGGCATCGGAGGGTTGACGGTTTTCTCGGAAATCGCCAAGGTCTTGCCGCAAGCGGATTTGCTGTATTTCGCGGATAACGCGGCCTTCCCCTATGGTCGCTTTTCCGATGATGTGCTGGTGGAGCGAGTGACCGCGTTGGCTGACCGCATCATCCATAATCACGCGCCGGATATGGTCGTGCTGGCGTGTAACACCGCAAGCACCCTTTGTTTGCCCGTGCTCCGCGCGCAGCATCCCTCGGTTATCTTCGTAGGCACGGTTCCGGCCATCAAACCCGCGGTGGCGGTATCCAAAAGCCGCAAAATATCCGTGCTGGCCACCCCCGCCACCGTCCGGCGGGATTACACGAAAGCCCTCATTTCCGAACACGCACAGGATTGCACGGTGCATCTCGTCGCCTGCCCGTCCTTGGCAGAATATGCCGAAGCGGAACTGCGCGGCGAGCCGGTGGAGGATGCACTGCTCCTTCAGGCCATCTCTCCAGCCTTTCAAGAAGGAACGGATGCGATTGTGCTGGCCTGCACGCATTATCCGCTTCTTCTGCCGCGCATGAAAGCACTTGCACCGTGGCCGGTGGAGTGGATAGATTCCGCGCCTGCCATCGCCCGTCGCGCCGCATCGCTGGCTGAAAACAACGGCGATGGCATCCGCTGCTTTTATTACACCGCCCCCTGCCCCATACCAGATGCGCTGAAACCCTATGGTTTTAGCAAGGCAGAAACGGAAGCGTTGCCATTTCCGGCAGGCTAAGTTAAAACCGCCCCATCATTAATTTCAGCATACGAGGCCACCATGTTCGATCTCACCGGAAAAACCGCACTTGTCACGGGTGCCAGCGGCGGCATCGGCGGCGCCATCGCGCTTGCCCTTCACAATGCGGGTGCGAAAGTCGCCATCTCCGGCACGCGCCTGAACGTGCTGGAAGAACTCTCCGCGCAAGCTGGCGGCGCGTTGATTCCGGTCACCGCGAACTTGTCCGACCCCGCCTCCGTCGAAGCCTTGATTCCCTCCGCAGAAGAAAAACTCGGCGCGCCGCTCGACATTCTCGTGAATAATGCGGGCATCACCAAAGACGGCCTGCTGATGCGCATGAAAGACGAAGACTGGCAATCGGTCATCGACGTGAACTTGGGCGCGACCTTTAAGCTCATCCGCGCCGCCACCAAAGGCATGATGAAGCGCCGTTCCGGCCGCGTGGTCAACATCACCTCCGTCGTCGGCGTCATGGGCAACCCCGGTCAGGCGAACTATTGCGCTTCCAAAGCGGGCATCATCGGCCTGTCGAAGTCCGTGGCACAGGAGCTTGCGGGTCGCGGCATCACGGTGAACTGCATCGCGCCGGGCTTCATCAAGACCGCGATGACCGACGCGCTGAACGAAGAACAGCAGGAGCGCATCACCAAGAACATCCCCGCCGGTCGCTTCGGTCTGCCCGACGACATCGCCGCCTCCGTGCTCTTCCTTGCCAGCAACGAAGCCAGCTACATCAACGGTCAGACTTTGCATGTCAACGGCGGCTTGCTGATGGTGTGATAGGGCGAAGGTTTTTTGTGGCATTGAGAAAAACTTTATGCTAGAAACCGTGGTTCTTACAAGATTCCCCCTGTTCCCTCAGGGGCGCTAAGTTATTAATCAATTTGAAGGATAAGGGTCTATGACTGATATCGCAGCTCGTGTTAAAAAGATTGTCATCGAGCATCTCGGTGTGGAAGAAGACAAAGTCGTTCCAGCCGCAAGCTTCATCGACGATCTTGGCGCTGACAGCCTCGACACCGTTGAGCTCGTGATGGCCTTTGAAGAAGAATTCGGCGTTGAAATCCCCGACGATGCAGCCGAAAAGATTACCAAAGTCCAGGACGCTGTCGCTTACATCGAAGCTAACAGCTAATCTATCGGAAGACTGAAATATGCGTCGCGTCGTCGTCACCGGAATCGGACTTGTCACTCCCCTTGCCAATGGCGCTGAAGCCACTTGGCAGAAGCTCATCGCGGGTGAATCTGGCCTGGGTCCCACCACGAAAGTGGATGTGTCCGACCTGCCGAACCGCGTCAGCGGTCAGGTTCCGCTCGACGGCGCGCACGCCTTCCGTCCCGAAGAATACATCGACAGCAAAGACATCAAGAAGATGGATGATTTCATCGTCTTCGGCGTCTCCGCTGCCGTTCAGGCCATCGAGGATTCCGGCTGGAAACCCACCGATGAGGAAGGCCAGTGGCGCACGGGTGTGCTCATCGGCTCCGGCATCGGCGGTCTTGCCACCATCGAATCCACCGTGTTGAAAATGCAGGAAGCCGGCCCGAAGCGCGTCAGCCCGTTCTTCATCCCCGCCTGCCTCATCAACCTTGCTTCCGGCCACGTCTCCATCAAATACGGTTTCAAAGGCCCGAACCACTCCGTGGTCACCGCCTGCTCGACCGGCGCGCACGCCATCGGCGATGCCGCACGCCTCATCCAGTTGGGTGATGCGGATGTGATGGTCGCTGGCGGTGCGGAATCCGCCATCTGCCGCATCGGCCTTGCCGGTTTCGCCGCAGCACGCGCGCTTTCCACGTCATATAACGACGCTCCCACCACCGCTTCCCGCCCATGGGACAAAGGCCGTGACGGCTTCGTCATGGGTGAAGGCGCAGGTGTCGTCGTCCT
>VGDC01000247.1 GCA_016869895.1 Alphaproteobacteria bacterium | reverse complement strand
ACGAAATTTCTACAGGCGGCATGATTGCGGCCTCAATTCTTGCTGGACGTGCACTTGCGCCATTCGAGACAGCCATCGCCATTTGGAAGAGCTTCCTCGCCGCCCGCGAGTCCTATCATCGTTTAGAGAAGAATATCCGTAGCTTCCCCCATGAACGCGGCACGATGCAATTGCCTGCTCCAGAAGGTAATCTCACCCTAGAAAACCTTGTTTATGCGCCGAATGGCCAGAAACCCATCATTAAGGGCGTGTCCCTGAAACTGGATGCAGGGGAAACGCTTGGCATCATCGGCCCCAGCGCTGCAGGGAAGTCCACACTGGCTAAACTGATGATTGGCATTCTTCCGCCTACTTCAGGCACGGCGCGGCTGGATGGCGCAGAGATATTCAAATGGGGGCGTGAGCTGATTGGTCCTCATGTGGGCTATATGCCCCAGCAGGTCGAACTCTTCGGCGGCACTATCTTAGAGAATATCGCGCGGATGGAGCCGAATCCTGACCATGCGAAGGTCGTCGAGGCAGCGCAGTTGGCGGGGGTGCATGAGATGATTCTCCGCCTGCCAGAGGGGTATGAGACTATTGTGCGTCCAGGCAATGCCAGCCTCTCGCCCGGTCAGCGCCAACGCATCGGCCTTGCCCGCGCGGTGTATGGCAACCCGCGATTTGTGGTGCTGGATGAGCCGAACGCCAGTCTGGACGGCGAAGGCGAACAGGCGCTGCTGGAAGCTCTATCTACCCTGCGCGCGAATGGCGTGACCTGTGTGGTCATAGCCCACCGCCCGAATCTGGTGCAGCACACCGATAAGATACTCATTCTGCAGAATGGGACGCTGAAGGAATATGGCCAGACAAAGATGGTACTGCATAAATACATGGCTCCCCACGCCATTCCCGCCGCAGGAGGCGCATGATGCAGGAGAACCATCACCCTATAGACCGTTTGAACGGTAAAGCAAAGAAGCTTCTACGCCGTGTACTTCGCAAGGGCGGGAAGATGGATAGTATCTCAGCCTTCCTCATTCCTAAGCCGCAGGATGATCTCGGTGCACCAGAGCAACAAGCGCGCAGCACGATTCTTTTCGGCGCATGGATGGTGGCATTGGTGTTCGGCGTGTTGGGCTTATGGTCGATGATTGCGCCGTTGGATAGCGCGGCTATCGCCCCCGGTAAAGTGGTGGTGAACAGCAACCGTAAGACCGTCAGTCACTACGAGGGCGGTATCGTGGAAGCGATTCTGGTGCGCAACGGAGACATCGTCGAGAAGGACGCGCCACTCCTGCGTCTGCGCGAGGTGCAGGCTAAGGCACAAGTGGATTTGCTGGATACCCAGATGCTCAATAACCTTATCATCGAGTCACGGTTGATTGCCGAGCGGGACGGTGCGAAGGAGATGGCACTGCCTGTGACCATCACTCAGCGGCAATATGAACCCGCCGTGGCGGAAATCATCCGCAACCAGCAGAGCATCTTCACCAGCCGCACCGAGAACGTGCGCGGCCAGATGGACGTGCTGAAAACGCAAATCAGCAAGCACGAGCAGGAAATCCGCGGGTTGGAGATGCAGGAACGCGCGATGAGCGACCAGATTGCCTTTCTCAATGAGGAAATCGGCGTGGTCGAGGAACTCCTGAAATCCGGCAATGCTGCGCGACCACGCTTGTTAGCGTTGAAGCGCGAGGCTTCCGAGCTGATTGGCCGTCGCGGGGAATATATGTCGATGAAAGCCAAGGCGCATGAGAGCATCAGCGAAACGAAGCTGACGATGCTCAATACGCAAAGTGAATACATGAACCGCGTGTTGCAGGAGCTGAAGGAAACGCAGCAGGCACTCTCCGAAACACGTGAGCGCATGACCGCTTCCAGCGACGTGTTGGATCGCATCATCATCCGCGCGCCGGAGCGGGGGATTGTGAACGACCTGCAGGCGCATACGGTGGATGGCGTCATCCGCCCCGGTGATAAGATTCTCGATATTATTCCGCTGGATGACAAGCTTATCGTTGAAGCGAAGGTTTCTCCGCTGGATATTGATGTGGTTCGGACGGATTTGCCAGCCCGTGTGCGTTTGACCGCTTTCAAAACCCGCCAGCTTCCGGCATTGGATGGGAAGGTGATTTTCGTCTCGGCCGACCAGTTCAACGACGAACGCACTGGCGAGAGTTATTTCCTCTCCCGCGTAGAAATCGCTGCTTCGGAGTTAGAGGGATTGAGCAATATAGAGCTCTATCCGGGGATGCCCGCCGAGGCACTTATCGTTACCGGTTCCCGTAGCTTTATGACCTATCTAATGGAACCTATCACCGATTCGTTTAATCACTCATTTAGACAGCAGTGACTACAAATGCTCAGATTTTAATTGTTACCTCGGTTTCCCTGTTAATTCCTTGTTTCTGGAAAATCAGATTTTGAGATGAGTGGTTATTTTTCAGTATATTGCGTTAGCTTCTCGGTTGTGGCACTCTGTAAATTGGCTAAAATGCTAAATTTTCCCAGTAAAATGGGAGTTATTAGGGAAAATAGATGGAGAGTTTTGCTGGGCAGACTTGCTAAGCCGCCATTCATAAAAACAGCCGCCTTGCGCGGCTTTTTTTATGAATGCAAATGGCGTGATGAGAACAAGCATTGAGTTTTATTCGGGTTCGAGCCGAAGGCCAGCGAGCAACGCGAGCTAATCCCTCTCTCCGCCATTCTTCTATTTGCCTGTATATTCTGCGGTTCCGATATCGACAACGGCACGAACTGCGCCGCGCAGGGGGAGACTATTGTTCTCTGTAGCAGGAGATAACTCGAAGACCAGCGGTATACGGAAAATAAGGCTCAAATTCTCTGTGGCATCACCCGAACCAATAGCCTGCCACGAAGCTGAAGCAGAGGGTCGCCGTCAGGAGGCTGGATACACTGTTCATATTTCTCTCCTTGTAAGCGGTTCAAAAGAATTCGTATCGGGGATCTCGCGCCCCGATACGCGGTAGAATCAGATGCGTGGTGATGGCATGTTGCGCCGTGGTGCATCCTTCTACTGCCGGAGTTACTCGCCACTGACCGGCTGGGCTTATTCACATTATGCGTTGTGGATTATCAATCCGCCGCATTTCGCTGCGGGGGTTTTTGTGAGGAAAGTATAAAGATGAAAATGCAGTGTATTTACAAGCAGATAGCAAAATTGTTTGTTGTTACAAAAATCATACTTGACGGAATGTGATTTTAAGCGCATGTTGAATCATGTAACAAGATTCAAGGGTCGATTATGACACGAGGCGGAAAACGGATCGGAGCGGGCAGGAAGGCGACAGGCAAGCCGACGCAGGTTGTGCGCGTTCCCGCGGATATGGTCGATGAGATAAAGGAATTCGCGGCCACGCGCGGCTTCAAGTTGCCGCTCTATTCCAGCCGCGTGCAAGCGGGCATCCCTACTATGGCGGATGACTATGTGGAGGATTATATCGACCTCAACTCCCAT
>VGDC01000246.1 GCA_016869895.1 Alphaproteobacteria bacterium | reverse complement strand
CCTTGCGTTGATGCTTTTCCTGCCCTTCATGCTCGACAGCCTCATCATCTTCACGGAAGGCCTCGCCGACCGCATCATCGCCATCGAGGCCAATGATGACCCGGATGTGCAATGACCCCCTCTTCGCTTCGCTGAAGGACATTGCCCATGCTTGAGCAATTCCTCATCACCGAGCTATTCGCTTTCCTGATGGTCTTCTGCCGTCTTGGCTCGATGATGATGGTCATGCCCGGTATCGGCGAGACTTATGTGATGTCGCGGGCGCGCCTGATGCTGGCTTTGATGGCGAGTTTGGTGATGACTCCCCTCGCTGCCAAGCTGATGCCGGAAGTGCCCGGCTCGCCGCTGACGCTGACGGTGCTGCTCTTCGGCGAAATCCTCATCGGGTTATTCATCGGCATCCTCGCGCGTATCCTCATGAGCGCGATGCACACGGCGGGCACGATCATCGCGTTCCAGTCCGGTCTGGCCTCCGCCCAGCTTTTCGATCCCACCTCCAGCACACAAGGCTCGCTCTTCGGTAACCTCCTCAGCATCGGCACCATCTGCGCCATGTTCGCGCTGGATATGCATCATGTCATCATCACGGGGGTGGCCGATAGCTACACCCTCTTCACCCCCGGCGTCATGCCGCAGGTGGAGGACATGCTCTCCATCGTCATCCGCATCATCGCCACGACCTTCGCCGTCGCGCTGGCCTTCTCCATGCCACACATCCTCATCGGTCTGTTGGTCAATCTCGGCGCGGGTCTCATCTCGCGCGTCATGCCCGCCATGCAGGTGTATTTCATCATCATGCCCGTGCAGATCATGGCCACGGTTTTCCTGCTGATGGTGACACTGAGCAGCGGCATGCTGATGTACCTCACCCATGTGGAGGCGACGATGACCTCCTTCCTCCAGCCGGATTAAGGGGGAGACATGTCCGAAGGTGGTGGTGATGAGGATAAATCATCAAAAACAGAAGAACCGACCCAGCACCGTCTCGATGAGGCGGAGAAGAAGGGTCAGATCGTCTATTCCCGTGAGGTGAACAACTTCTTCGTGTTCTTCGCTCTCGCGCTGATGATCGCATGGTCATTCCCAAGCATGATGCGTCAGACCTTACACGACATGACGCCCTTCCTCAGCGATCCGCAGGAATATAACGTCTCCATCGGTGGATTACAGGGGCTGATGGGCGACGTGGGCTTGTCGATGCTGAAAGCACTGGCGATGCCGCTAGGGCTCATCATCGTGCTGGTGGTGGGCGCGGCAGGGCTGCAAAGCAAGTTCCTCTTCGCGGTGGAGCGCATCAAACCCAAGTGGGAGAAGGTGTCGCCTGTTAAGGGTCTGGGGCGTATGTTCTCCGTGCGCTCCATCGTCGAATTCCTGAAAGGGATGATCAAGATAACCATCATCTCCGTCATCGCCGTGATGGTGGTGAAGGACGACCTCGCCCGCTTCGAGAACCTGCCGAATTTCGGCATCTACGACGCGATGCAGCTGCTTTCCTCCTTAAGCATGGAAATCCTCATCGGCGTGTGCTGCGCCATGTTCCTCATCGCGATTATCGACTATCTCTACCAGCGGTTCGAGTTCATGAAATCCATGCGCATGAGCAAGCAGGAGCTCAAAGAAGAACACAAGCAGCAGGAAGGTGACCCGCACATCAAAGGCAAGCTGCGGCAGATTCGCATGGAACGCGCCCGCAAGCGTATGATGGCCGCGGTGCCGACCTCCGACGTGGTCATCACCAACCCGACACACTTCGCCGTCGCCCTGAAATACGAGACCGGAACCATGCGCGCGCCCATCGTCGTCGCCAAAGGGGCGGATCAGGTGGCGTTCCGCATCCGCGAACTGGCGAAAGAAAATGACGTGCCCATCGTCGAGAACCCTCCACTCGCGCGAATCCTCTTCGCCGAAGCCGATGTGGACGAGGAGATTCCCTACGAGCATTATAAGGCCGTGGCGGAGGTCATCGGCTATGTTTACCGCCTGAAAGGCAAGATAAAATAATCTTCTTTTGCTTGTTCGCCCTTGCCATCGGGGGTATAACCGTGGGAGCAACCCCTAAAGCAAGAGCCTTCCATGGACACCCGCCGCACAGCAGACCTGAAAGAAACCGGCCCAAGCGATTTCATCGTGCGGGATCGCCTGCCCTACATGTGGCAGCTGGTGCTGTTGTTCTTCCTGTGCTTCAGCGTGCTTTTCCTCGTGGCGGTGAATGCATCGTCCTTCGGCGGCGTGGTGGGCATCGGCCTTGCCATCTTCGCGGTCATCGGCCCTTTGACATGGTTCACGGTCTATTATAACCAGCGCAACCGCGACCTCGTGCTCGCCACCGAATTCCAGAACGCCCTTTTCTCCGCCGCCGCGCGCCTAAAAAGCAAATTCTGCATGATCGTGAAGAACGATGGCACGGTGTTCTATTACGACCGCGCCTTCCAGCAGATTTTCCCAGAGACCGCCAATCGCGGCGTCTTGATGCTCGACAAGATTTTCAGCACCAAACACATCTCCGCGCAGGAAGCGAAGAAGCTGGATAACGCTTTGGAGAACGGCCATTCCGAGACCATCATCGTGCAGGTCGAGGACGGCACGGGCGATGCCCAGCGCGTCATCATCACCATCGACCCCATCACCCGCCCGGAAGGCTTCTTCATCCTGCGTGGCCGCGATTATGTCGTGAAGAAATACGACCGCAGCAGTTCCGACGAAGCGATTTCGCAGCAGCGCGTGCAGTTCCTCGACAGTCCGGAAATCTCCAGCACCGTCTCCCACCTGTTGCAGACGCTGCCGCAGGGGCTTTACGCCACCGATCCGGAAGGCAAATTGCTTTACATCAACTACACGCTGGAAAGCTGGCTGGGCTATTCCCAGAACGAAATCCTCAGCCGCCAGCTGACCCTCTATGACCTGATGCCCCAGCAGAACACCGAAGCGGCGGAAGGTCTTTTCCTGCGCGATTGCGAGGGCGAAGTGCTCTTCACCACCAAAGAACGTCGCACCCTTCCCCTGCTTATCAAGCAAGAGATCACCCGCGCAGAAAACGGGGCTTCCCTTGGTACGGTCGCTGTGGTGGAACAACCTTCCCCCGCCAGCA
This sequence comes from Alphaproteobacteria bacterium, assembly GCA_016869895.1. Classification (GTDB taxonomy): domain Bacteria; phylum Pseudomonadota; class Alphaproteobacteria; order Rickettsiales; family VGDC01; genus VGDC01. The sequence continues at coordinate 393 of VGDC01000246.1, read as the reverse complement.
ATTCCGAGCGCAAGGGACAGTCCGGCAACGCCCCTGTCGCGCCGCGCAGCAGCAACCCCAACACTTTCTAGAACCGCTTAGAATCTTCACCCATGTCGCATAAACCCTTCCCCCATGTCTTGCTCAACCAGTTCCTGCAGGTCGGCACACTACCCGCCATCCGCATCGGAAAAAGCGGTGAGATAGCCGATTGCAATCCCGCGTTCGTGAAGCTTGCGCGGCGCGATAAACCCGTGGACGGACAATGGCTGCTGGTGGATATGCTCGCCGACGAATCCAAGCCGCTGGTGGAGAAAATCATCCACGACATCTGGAACGGCAAACCCAGCGATAAGCCCTATTCCGTCGAATTCAAACAGCTGGAGCATGAATCCAGCGATGCGCGGGTGACCG
>VGDC01000245.1 GCA_016869895.1 Alphaproteobacteria bacterium | reverse complement strand
AGAGGGAAGTACCTGATCGTTGTGGTGGTTGATGCGCACATCGATGAAGTTTGCCGCTTCGCCCGCGTTTTTGGCGGTCAGGTTCACTTCGTAGTTGTTGGTACCATCGACCGCAGCTGAAACCGGCAGCTCTGTGGCTGCGGTGATAGCGGTGACAATCGCGGAGGCGATGGCGGATGCCGATGCACCGGAAGCAACGCCAATCTGCACGAGACGGCCGCCGATATAGAGGAAGATCGTGCCGGCTGCACTTGCAGGGCCGGAGACGCTCAATTTGCCCGCAGCCGCTGCGGAAGCACCTGCATCCGCAAGGGCAATGCCGTGGACTTCTACAAAGCTGTTCGCGTCTTTGAAACGCTCCAGCATCGCCCAGAGCTGGCTACCTTTACCGAAATAGCCGGCAGCCTGATCCTTGGAGGTGATCAGCAACGGAGTCAGCGCTTGCCCTGGAGCGCCCGCCAGCTTTTGGCCGATAACGAGGACGCGCGTAGGATAACCGCTTAAACCGCGATTGGCTTTAACATTGGAGATTTCAGCGTATGCGCCAGGGACGCGGAGGTTGTTTGGAATGAGATTAAAACCGATGGCCATGATTATGCACCTTTCTTGGGAGTGGATTTAACGGATGTTTGAACAGGTGCTTTAACGAGGGTTTCAACCTGCTTCACAGCTTTTCGGGCGTTGCCCTCTGTCACATCGCCGTCCTGCAAGCGGCGGCGCCAGTAGGTAGACTTGGCAACCTCACGGCCTTCAGCGGGGAGATAATCGCCGGCGAAAGGATCGATGACTTTGAGGCCAGTGTTCGGAATGACAAAAATCGTGTTGCTCATATCGGCTCCTAGTTCGGCAGAGTGACGGTGTCCCGCGCATCCGCTTCTTCGGACGGCAGGGGGGATTTAACTTCGCCATGCGGCGGAATATCGATGTCGGCGTGGAACGTGCGGAAGTCGGCCAGATTGGCCATATCATCCGCCGCGTCGAACATGAACTTCGTGGAGAACTCCATGACGTAGACAGAAGCCATCTGGCCGGTTTCTTTCTCATTCAGGAGCGGGAACTGGCCAGCAAACTGCAATGGGGAGATGTTCAAGCCTAATTGCTGTTTGAAAAGCAGCTTGGCCACATCCTCCATAATTTGATAGGTTCCAGGCGCATCGATGTTACCGTGGCGCGCGGATTCTTCATTGCGGAGGCTCTTGGCGCAGCAAAAGACAGAGACGGTCGCACGGACTTCCACTGAGGTGTTTAGCTCCTTCAATGGGGTCACGCCTTTGCAAACGGTCAGAACCGCAGGGAAGTTTCTAATTACCACTCCCAGCGCATCGTCGAACTCTCCACCGTAAGTGGCAACCTTCGTGAGCTTGTAACCAAGAGCAGCGGCGTTGATGCGGTCGACAATCGCGTTTTCGATATCTCCAAGCATCTTCATGGCTTGATCATCCCCAGCACCCAATCGCGTGCTGTTCCAGAGATACGCTCGGCGTCAAATGCACTGATGCCGACATAGGGACGCGCAGGGATGGTGACCTGTTTGACCATTGTGAGGTTGCCGTTGAGCGAACGGAAAGCGAGAGCCTTCTTGTTCTTGGCGCGGATGATGCCGCCGAAGTGATGAATGCCGGCATAGATCAGGTTGCTTCCCCATTCGACCATGCGGCTGCTGGCGCGATGAGCAAGGGACATATAGAGACGGCCACTCTGGCGCAGGGTCTGGCCACCGGTGAGCAGCGCACGACGGCTTTTCTGCCATGCAGCACCATCTGGCCCCTTGGCTTCAATGATGCGCTGCTGGGTGCTGGAAACGCCATAGGCGCCGATGTTGTCGAAGAGTTCCTGACGCTCGGATTCATCCTGAAGCTGTCGCAGGAAGTCAAAAAACTCCTTTTCGCCCTCAAAAGTGCTGGTCACGCCCATGTTACCAGTCCCCCTTCTTACGGCTGAACTGGCGAGGCGCCATATCATAGACCACTTCTGCGGCCGCGCTTTCTGCTTCTGACGTGGTACCCGCTACCGGCAACGTCATGATGCCGCCGGAAATGTTAGCCAGGGTGCGCAAAGCATCGTCGTATGCAGCGCGCACCTGGTCTGAATAACGACCATTGTGCAATTCGTAGTAAGCAATCACCATCGCCAGCCTATTGAGCAAGGAAGGTACAGGCATCACAGGCACTTGGTACCGCTTGCCCACATAGCCATCAATCAGGGCAGCGGCATCCGCAAGCGCAGCTTCAATGACGGCGGAAGCTATCTCGCCTGTAAAGGCGCGATCGGAAAGCTCGATGAGGTCTTTCTCACCGTACTTTATCTCCATATCTGCTTGCGTTGCGTATGCCATCTGTCCTGTTTTCCTTGGCGGCGGCCAGCTCATTTACTGACCGCCGCCCCTGCTTGCCCTCGTCGGGCTTTCACGGTGGTTTATGCGTTGTTGCCTTCATCGTCGGCGCCAGCGGCACCGGCAACTTCAGCTTCGGTCTCGGAGACCAAAAGGCGAGGTTCTGCCTTCAGGGCTTCGATTTCGCGCTTATCCAGCTCTTTGAGCGGAATCACGGTCTCGGTTTCTGCACTGAAAGAGCGGCCCGCGCGGCGGAAACCTTCGGTGCGCGCCTTGATCTTCAAGACAGGCACCTTTTTGCTCTTGGGCTTTTCTGCCGCCTTTGCGGCGGGTTGAGCGTTCTCAGTCATACTCATCACTTTCTGCTTTGGCTGCCGCGGCAGCCGATTAATGAATCACCTGCGACTTAGTCGAGGTAAGGAACCACCAGAACTTCGACGGTACCCTGCCAGATGTTGGTTGCACCGGCTGCATTGCGCTCTGCTTTGACCAACTCAAGCGCAGCTGCTTGGTTCGACGGGCCGACAACAAGCAAAGTGGGCTTGAGGTTCATTGGCTTGCCGCCATCAGCTTTGCGGGACTGAAGGCTCTGAACAGCAGCTTTGAAATTTGCTGGATCCAGGGTCTGCTTGGAGCCGTATGCAAGTTGCCACAGACCGTAGCCAGCATTGACACGGCCGTCGGTACCGTAAACGAACTCGTCTTTGAAGAAGACGTTGTCATCCTTCGGATCGTCCTTCGCGGTGAAACTGTATTCACGGCGTTTCTGGAAGATGATCGGCAAGATAGGGCGGCTGGTATCAAGCATGAACCAAGCATTGCCAGAGCCGCCGCCGGTGTTGGAAACGGAAATGGTATCGCCGTTTTCGTCCAGCACGGGATGATCAGTGTCGAAGAAGTATTGGCCGTCATAGCAAATGCCGTTAAAGCCATTTTTCAGAAGCGGGAAGACCAGCTCGTCTGGATGGCGAGCAGCATCGTCACCCAGCATTTGGAAGAGCGGAGTATACTGGCCGAGGTTATCGTCTTCGACATCGTTGCGCTTAACGCTAACAGTCGACTCGAACGACTTGTTCTTGATGGTGAAGCTGGATTCCGACAAGTTCTTCACCTGACGATCGCCGATCCATTCGCGCAGACGCGGAGTCTGACCAAGCCATCCGTAGGTTTCGGAAGCCGAGCTGCTGTTTACGACCATAG
>VGDC01000244.1 GCA_016869895.1 Alphaproteobacteria bacterium | reverse complement strand
GACGTCGGCGTGACCACGGAAACGCTCAACACCCTCGCCCATGAGATGATTCTGTCGCGCGGCGCGACCCCTGCGCCGCTCGGCTATCGGGGTTATCCGAAATCCATCTGCACGTCCATCAACCACGTAGTCTGCCACGGCATACCCGATGAAAAACCGTTGAAAGACGGTGACATCGTGAACATCGATGTGACGGTCATTCTTGACGGTTGGCATGGCGATTCCAGCCGCATGTATTTTGTGGGCAAGCCATCCGTGCGCGCCACACGCCTCGTGCAGGTGACCTATGATGCGCTGATGCTGGGCATCGAACAGGTCAAACCCGGCGCGAAAACGGGCGACATCGGCCATGCCATCCAGACGTTTGTCGAGAAGCACAGCTACAGTGTCGTGCGCGACTATTGCGGCCATGGCCTTGGCAAAGTGTTCCACGCCGCACCGAATATCCTGCATTATGGCCGCCGTGGCACGGGCGTGACGCTGGAAGAAGGCATGTTCTTCACCATCGAGCCGATGGTGAATGTGGGTAAACCCGGTACGCTCCTCAGCCGCCATGACGACTGGACGGTGACCACCCGTGACAAATCGCTCTCCGCCCAGTTCGAGCACAGCATCGGCGTGACCAAGGACGGATTCGAGATTTTCACCGGTTCGCCCAAAGGCCTTCACTTCCCGCCCTATAAAAGCTGATATGCGCGATAGCAGCGAAGAGAAACCGCATTACCTCGGCCATAGGCAACGCCTGCGGGAGCGCTTCCTTTCAGGCGGCGCATCCGCCATCGCGGATTATGAATTGCTGGAGATGATTCTTTTTTCCGCCAAGCCGCGCGGGGACGTAAAACCCCTCGCTAAGAAGCTCATCGCCGAGTTCGGCAGCTTCGCCAAAGTCGTCACCGCAAAGCCCGAAGCTTTGTATAAGGTGGATGAGGTCGGCGATGCCGCCGTATCCGCCCTGCTCATCGTGCAGGCAGCCACCCAGCGGCTTTTGCAGGAGCAGATGATGGAGAAACCCATCATCCAAAGCTGGACGGCACTGCTGGATTACGCCAAGGCCAGCATGGCGCACAACAAGATCGAAGAATTCCGCATCATCTTCCTGAACCGCCGCAACGAAGTCATCCGAGACGAAGTGCAACAACAAGGCACCATAGACCATACGCCAGTCTATGTCCGTGAAGTTGTAAAACGTGCGCTGGAACTGGGTGCGGCATCGCTCATCCTCATGCACAACCACCCCAGCGGCGACCATACGCCTTCCCGTGCCGACATCGACATCACCCAGCAGGTGGCCGATGCCGCGCGCGCCGTCGGCATCAAGATACACGACCACATCATCGTATCAGAGCGCGGGCATTATTCCTTCCGCGCGAACGCCCTCATCGGGTGATTGGGATAATTTAGCAACAGTCCCCAAAAAAACTGCCACACCACCGCAGCTATTGCCGATTAGAGTTGCAGCATCCGTGTAACTCATTTAGTAGCTGTAATTGAAATTCTTCACTACTGCGTTTAACTAAAAACTGGGGTTTTACATTATGTTCCGTACCATCAAAGCAGCTACCCTTGCTGCAACCTGCGCTCTCATCATGGCTCCTGCGGCTTTCGCTCAGGAAGCGAAAATCCCTGCTTGGGACCAGAACGACCTGACCATCCTTGACCGTCAGGGCAACTGCGTCCTGACCAAGTGGGACGGCACCGGCGCTGAGTGCGGCTCCGAAGCTGCTGCTCTGTGGCGCACCATCTACTTCGCTTTCGACTCCGCTACCCTGACCAAAGAGTCCAAAGAGAAGCTTGACCGTCTGTACTCCAAGCTGACCAACGAATCCGATGCTATCCTCAGCGCCAACATCGTGGGTTACGCTGACGAAATCGGCACCGCTGACTACAACTACAAGCTGTCCCAGCGCCGCGCTGCTGCAGTTCACAAGTACCTGCAGGGTCTCGGCTACAAAGCAGCTAACGTGACCGACATCCGCGCTCTGGGTTCCCGCTCCTCCGCTGGCAAATGCCCTACCACCCTCAAGCGTAAAGACCGCATCGCTTGCCTGTGGGAAGATCGCCGCGTTGAGATCGAACTCGAGTACGCTGCTACCGCTAACAAAAAGCGCCGCGTTACCCGTTAATTCGGTACTCGCATCAGACCAAGGGAAAGGGAGCCGAAAGGCTCCCTTTTTCTTTGCGCGCTATCATGCCAAGCGACATGCGGTTTATTCTTTACTTCGCTTAACGCCCTGTTAATCTTTCTTTGCGATATTTCTTGATGCGGCACGGGCTTGTCCTCGCTCCGCAATCTATACACCCTTGTGACGGTCTTTTCCCTATGCAGCCTTATTCCGACGCCATCCTGCAACACATCGGCAATGAATTGCTGACCATCTTCGCGGCGCACCGCGCTGTCGGGCTGAAGGGCAAGATGTGCCTGTTCACGCATCCCGCGCAGGAGACATGGCGTTCCAGCGAAGGCGGTGTGCAGTTCTGGTTCGACGAGAGCGAGCTTCCGCAAGCTTTGGAACGCATCCGCGGTTATTACCGCAACGGCGCATTGCCGAACGCTACGCTGCTGCTCAATCCCGTGGTGCATAGCGTCGGCGCGGATGGTAGCCTGAAAGCGGAAGGTTCCGGCATCATCTGGGGAACGTCCTTCATCCTCGGCGTGGCGAAACTGCAGCAGGATCAGCTGGAGCGCATCCGCGACCTCGGCGGGTTCACATCCGAATTCGAACGCGGCGAGAACGACCGCGCGGGTCTCAAGATGCTGGCATTCAGCAAAGTGGCCGTGCCTGCCAATTCCGATGGCCTGACCGTGCAGGGCTGCAAAGAGCTGACCCATGTCGCACATATCGACAGCCCGGATTATAACCCCTATTACCTGCTTTCCGGCCTTGGCTATCTGGCGAAACACGGCCTGTTCCAGCACCCCGATTTCAAGAACCTTCTGCCGCAGAATGCCGACATCGCCACGCCCGAAGGCCGCGAAAAGCTAGTGCGCGAAAATGCCATCGACCCACAATCCATCCTCGATGCGGCGAAAGCGTGGGACGCTTACGACCATCACCACTCGCTCTATAAGAAATTCGGCACGGATACGAGCCAGATCGAGCGCAACCTCAAGTTCTTCAACCTCTGCGCCCGCGACATCGCTTTGTTCGATGCGGTCGGCGTGAAGCACATGGACGCCAACACCGCAGTCGGCTTCGATTTCTTAGTAGAGGGATGGATTCCCAAAGGCGCGGTGACGGTCATCGGCGCATCGGGCGGCACAGGTAAATCGTCGCTCGCCCATAACCTTGCCGTGAAAGCCGCGCAGGACTACCCCGAAGGCACGCCTGCGCCCACGTGGCTCGGCTCGAAGGTGAACACCGAGAATGCCAAGGGCATCGTCGTGTATCTTTCCGGTGAGGACGGCCCCGCCATCGTGCATTCGCGCGCGAAAGTGTTCGACAAAGACGGACGCTCCCACCGCCTGATGGTGATGCGTACGGATTTCGGGGAAGACGCGAATCTCGCCGCCTTCCTGAAACGCTTGTCCAAATTG
>VGDC01000243.1 GCA_016869895.1 Alphaproteobacteria bacterium | reverse complement strand
AAACCGTTGAGCTCCCCCACACCGCAACCGCAGAAGCAATTATCTTTGTGCAAGCGTGTGGGGCATCGGCTTGAATGGTGCATCCTTGCTTCGCTGCTTACGGTCTTCTCATGGCTACCCATGAGCACCGCTGCAGGAATCACGGGTTTTTTGGGCAAAGTGCTGGGCAGAATCGCCCCCCAGAGCAATCGCGCGCGCCGTAATCTCCAGCTTGTCTTCCCCCATCAGAACACCGCCGAGCGCGAAGCCATCGTCAGCGGCATGTGCGAAAGCATGGGGCGGTATTTCGGCGAGCTGGCGCATGTGGGGGATATGTCCGCAGAGCAGTTTCGCACCATCACGGAAATCGTCGGGGAAGAGCATTATCACGCGGCGGTGAACGATCCGAACGGATCGCTGTTCTTCTCCGCGCATATGGCGAATTGGGAATGGGGCGCGAAGACCGCATGGGTGCTGGGCACGCCTTTCTCCATCGTCTATCGCCCGCTCAACAACCCGCTCATCGAAGCGGTCACCACAGGCATCCGCAATAAATACCAGCGCACGGGCATCCCCAAATCCGGCGCGGGAGGGCGCGAGCTCATCAGCACGTTGAAACGCGGCGAACCCGTCGCCATCCTCATCGACCAGAAAATGAGCAGCGGCCGCCCCATCCCCTTCTTCGGGCATGACGCGCCCACTTCGACCTCACTGGCGGATATGGCCTTGAAATACGGCAGCCCCATCGTGCCGACCCGCGTGGAACGCATCGGCAAGCACCGTTTCCTCGTGACCTTCGAGCCGCCGCTAGACACGGTAGGCAAGGATGCGGTAGGCATCATGCAGGAGGCACATTCCGTGCTGGAACGGTGGATTTCGGAACGCCCCGAACAATGGTTCTGGGTGCATCGCCGCTGGGGCAAGATTTAATCAGGCTGATTGTTCTTCGTCCGTCTCGCGGAACACATCGCCGCGATACTGCTGCGGCCAAAGCAACTCGCTATAGACGTTGATGGTCTTGTGCTTCATCAGGTCTGACGAGAAATAATCCACCGCATGCTGGCGTGCGCGGATGCCCCAATGCACCAGTTCCTCTTCGCCCAGCCCAAGCGCGAAATCGATGGTGGATGCCAGCGCGTCCACATCCCCCGCAGGCACGAGCCAGCCGGTCTCCCCGTTGATGATGGTCTCTTTGAAGCCGCCGTGGTCGGTGGCGATGATGGGCTTGCCCATGGCTTGCGCCTCGACGGGGATGCGCCCGAAAGCCTCCGGCTCGATGGAGGGTGCGACGACCAGATGCGCCAGCATATAGGCATCTGCGATATAAGGCGTGTTCGGCGCGATGCGCGCATTCTCGCCCAAGCCGAGCTTCACGATGAAATCCTCCAGTTCCTTGCGGTAGCCGGGGTGTCCTGCGTCATCACCCAGCAATACGCAGAAGAATTCACGGTGCGGCAAGCGGGAGAGCGCGCGCAGCAACACCTCCTGCCCTTTCCAGCGAGTGATGCGACCGGGCATGAGGATGATGGGTTTATCGTCAGGGATGCGCCAGCTTTTCGCCAGTTCTTCCGAGCGGCGGCCAAGGGACGGCTCCGGATGGAATTTCGCGGTATCCACGCCGCGATGGATGGTGCGCAGCTTGCTGGGCGACACGTCATAATTCGCGCGGATATGTTCGGAGATGAAATCCGAAACGGCGATGACCAAATCACCCTTCACCATCACGCTGTTATAACGGTGTTTCCATTTGTTCTCGTTGCCGCTGTAGGTGCCGTGGAACGTGGTGACGAAGCGGGTGCGGGTCTTCTGCGTCGCCCAGAAAGCGCTCCACGCCGGAGCACGCGACCGCGCATGCACGATGTCCACCCCGTGTTCCTTGATGACCCGCGCCAGCGCATGCGCATTCGCGCGCATCTTGATGGGGTTCTTGGTCTTCAGCGGCAGGGTGATATGCTTCGCACCGAGGTGGGTCAGCTGGCTGACCATCGCGCCACCTTCGGAGGCCACAATCGCCTGCCAGCCAGCGGCCTGAATGGCCTGCGCCATCTCGATGGTGCCGCGCTCCACCCCGCCTGCGCGCAATTCAGGCAGCACTTGCAGGATGACGGGCTGTTTATTCTGTGGAAAGACGTTGACCATGAGGCACTTTTCAGGGATAGCAATGAAGACAGTTTTTTTTAAGCTAAAATTCCCGCGCTGCATAGTGAAAAACGCGATAAGCGCGAGATTCCCAAGGAGAGACAGCATGTCCACAAACCCCAGCGCGCTCACCGTCGGCGATTACACCATCGCCTATCACCACACACCCGGCACGCATCCGGTGGGCGTGATGTTCCTTGGCGGTTTCATGTCGGATATGAACGGCGGAAAAGCCACCGCGCTGGAAGCCCATTGCATCGCCAACTCCATCCCCTTCACCCGTTTTGATTATGGCGGCCACGGCCAGTCCTCCGGCGCATTCGAAGAAGGCACCATCGGCCTGTGGCAGTCCCACGCACAGGCCATCTTCGACCATGTCGCCAGCGAACGCATGGTGCTCGTCGGTTCGTCCATGGGCGGATGGATGATGCTGCTTCTCGCCCATGCGCGGAAGGAGAAAGTGACAGGTCTGGTCGGCATCGCCAGCGCGCCGGACTTCACAGAGAAACTCATTTTCGAGGAGTTTTCGCAGGAACAACTGCGCGAACTGAACAGCACGGGGCGCGTCATGATAAAAAACTGCATGCCCGGTGAGGCGGATTATCCCATCACCCGCGAGCTTATCGAGGAAGGCCGCAAGCACCTGATGACCGAAGGCAAAATCCCCATCGATGTGCCCACCCATCTGCTGCATGGCATGCAAGACCCAGATGTGCCCTATACCCTCTCCCTACAGCTTGCCGACCAACTCGCCCGCGAGGATGTGGAGGTGACGCTGGTGAAGAACGGCGACCACCGCATGGGCAGACCGGAGAATCTCGCACTGCTGAAATCGGCTGTCAGCGCGATGTTGGAGCGAGTTGGTACGCTGCCTTAAAAATAATTGCGTTTTATGTCGCTTTATTCATAAAACTGTCACAGTCCCCGTGCTATACTCGGCCTGTTTTTAGCATAATGCATGTTTCTTTTAGGAGTTTCCCATGACGGAACAACCCGGCGGCGAAGATAAAGTAAAGAAAGTGGTTGAGGGCGCGGGCGAGTTCCTGAAAGACGCAGTGAACCCTGATCAGGCGAAGAAACTTCTTGACGATGCGACCGCGAAACTCGGCGAAAAAGCGCCGAAAGTCGCGGAGTTCATCAAGACCGCCACCGATAAGGAAGGCCCCTTCGCTGGCATCATCACCAAAATCAAAGAAACCATTCAGGGCTTCCTCGGCAAGAACGGCGGTGTCGCCGGTGCTGCCGCAGCCGCGACCGCTGCTGCGACCGCAGCCATCCCCAAAGCCGCTGGCAATGTGAAAGAGACCCTTTCCCACGGCGTGAATCAGGAAGAACTGAAAGAAAAAGCCTCCGGCATCGTCAACCAGCTTAAATCCGCTGGCCAGACCTTCGGTGCGATGGGCACCGGCAACAAAGCCGCAGC
>VGDC01000242.1 GCA_016869895.1 Alphaproteobacteria bacterium | reverse complement strand
TTCTTCATTGGACATAATGCGTGAGGGAAGGTAATGCCCCCAGCCTTTCACCACTGCACGAATGTTGGATGGGCTGGACATCAGGCTTTGCTTGGCTCTTCGGTGGAGGCGGGCTTGGTTGTCTCGTCGAAGGCGAGGTCGAGCCCTGCGCGTTCCAGTTCTTCGAGGATTTTGGCATTCACATTGTGTGAAATCAGATCGAATGCGACATCGATGGCGTGGGCGAAGGCGATGCCATCCGCGCCGCCGTGGCTTTTCACGGTGATGCCGTTCAACCCGATGAAGCCTGCACCGTTGTGCTGGCGGGGGTCCATCTTCTCGCGGAAGGGGGCGAGTGCCGAACTGGCGATGAGGAAGCCGAGCTTGCCGAGAGCGGAGCTTTGCAGCGCGCGTTTCAGCGAGGTCGCCACGAAATGCGCCGTGCCTTCCAGCGTCTTGAGGGTGATATTGCCCGTGAAGCCGTCGGTGATGACGACATCCACATTGCCGCGCCCGATGTCCGTGCCTTCGCAGAAGCCCTGGAAGTTCAGGTTCTTCGCGGTCTTCAGCGCGTGGTAAGCGGCTTTCAGCGTGTCATGCCCCTTGATTTCCTCGGTGCCGACGTTGAGCAGCGCGATGGAAGGCGAGGTGATGCCCAGCACGGAACGGGCGAAGCCGTCGCCCATCACCGCGAATTGGCAGAGGGTGCGCGCGTCGCAATCGATATTGGCACCGGCGTCGAGCATGACGCAGGAATGTTTCAACGTGGGAAGGACGGATGCCAGCGCGGGGCGGTTGATGCCGGGGAGTGTCTTCAGCACCATCTTCGCCATGGCGAGCAGCGCGCCCGTGTTGCCGGAGGAGACGACACCCGCGGCGCGGCCATCCTTCACGGCGTCGATGGCGAGGCGCATGCTGGAGTTCACGCCTTGGCGGAGTGCGACGGAGGGTTTGGCATCAGAAGCGACGACATCCACCGTGTGCACGACCGTCGCCCGCGCTTTCAGCGCAGGATGCAGATCCAGCAGATGGCGGATGCGGTTATCATCCCCGAAGAGGAGGAAGCGCACGGTAGGATGGCGACGGAGGGCGAGCGCTGCACCTTCGATGACACTGTGGGGCGCATGATCCCCACCCATCGCATCCAACGCTATGGTAACGCCCTGATCCACGCAAGCCTACCTATTTACGCGATTAAACAACGCTAATGGATTAGCGGTTTACTTTGTCTTCGGTCACTTTGCGACCTTTGTAGTGGCCGTCTGGGGAAACGTGGTGTGGACGTTTCAGTTCACCGGTGGTCGCATCTTCAACGACGGTCACGGTGGTCAAGCCCTTGTGCGCGCGGCGCATGCCACGACGGGAAGGGGAAGTTTTGCGCTTGGGTACTGCCATGGTCTTAAGTCCTTAAAACTAAAATCTTTGTCTACTGTGCCTTGTCGCATATGCCATGCGGGGCTGAATTCTTAGAAATTGGCCTTCATCCAGAGGACGTTCGCCGATGCCTGTAAGAGCTAAAGAACACCCTTATAACGCTATCTTCTTATTAAATCCAGTCAGGAAATGCGAGTTTTTAAGGTAAAAGCGGGTGAAGGTCAAGAAATAAAGAGAAATAAAGCAATGCAGCTTATTGCAAAGACTTCTTGAGGGAATAAAGCAGCTCCAAAGCGGCCTTCGGGGTCAGTTCGTCGGGGTCGATGCGATGCAACGCCTCTTCCACGGCGGAAGGCTTGGCGGGTTCTGCCGGAACGGGCGCAGCCTGTGCGGCTTGGAAGCCGAAAAGCGGCAGTGTATCGGCAAGGCGCGGCGCGCGGTTCTTGCCTTTGTCGGCCTCCAACCCCGCCAGAATCGTGTTGGCGCGCTGGATGACCCCTTGCGGCAATCCCGCCAGTTTCGCCACATGGATACCGTAGGAACGGTCAGCCGCACCGCTGATGACCTCATGCAGGAAGACCACGTCGCCCTTCCATTCCTTCACCTTCATAGTATGGGGGGCGAGGGCGGGCAGTGTTTCGGCCAGCACCGTCAATTCATGGTAGTGGGTGGCGAAAAGCGCGCGGCAACGGCTGATGTTATGGAGATATTCCACCACCGCCCATGCGATGGAAAGGCCGTCATAGGTCGCCGTGCCACGGCCGATTTCGTCGAGGATGACCAGTGAACGCTCGGTGGTGTTATTCAATATGGTCGCCGTCTCCACCATCTCCACCATGAAGGTCGAGCGGCCACGGGCGAGGTCATCCGCCGCGCCCACGCGGCTGAACAGCCTGTCCACCACGCCGATATGGGCGGATTCGGCGGGCACGAAGCTGCCGATTTGTGCGAGGATGGCGACCAGCGCGTTCTGGCGCAGGAAGGTCGATTTACCCGCCATGTTCGGCCCCGTCAGCAGCCAGAGGCGTTGTTTATCGGCCAAATCGCAATCATTGCCGATGAAGGCTTTCGCGCCGGATTTCTGCAAATGCGCTTCCACCACGGGATGCCGCGCGCCGACCAGATGGAAAGCGGTGGAATCATCCAGCGTGGGGCGGGTGTAGCGCGCCTGTTCGGCCTGTTCGGCGTGCGACGCGGCGACATCCAGCCCCGCCAGCGAGCGCGCCGCCAGCGTGATGGCTTCTGCGTGGGAGGTGATGAGATTCACCAGTACGGTGAACAGCTCCAGCTCCAGCTTCAGGGCTTTATCCGCCGCTTCGCTGATGTTGCGTTCCAGCTCCGAAAGCTCGACGGTGGAATAGCGGATATTCCCCGCCAGTGTCTGGCGGTGGATGAAGCTTTCCGGCACTTTTTTCTCATGCAGGGCGGTGATTTCGATGAAATAGCCCAGCACGTTATTGTGCTTTATCTTGAGGGTGTTGATGCCCGTTTCGCTTTGCAGGCGGTTCTGCAATGCGGCGACCACGCGGCGGCCTTCATCGCGCAAAGTGCGGAATTCGTCCAGCGCAGCGTGGTATCCCGCTTCGATGAAGTTGCCATCCCGCGCCAGCAATCCGCATTCCTTCTTCACCGCGCGGGTGAGCGTATCGCGCAAGTTCTCGAAGCTGCCCAGCCCGTCGCGCTGTTCCGCCAACAAATTGGGCAGGTTCTGCGCGAGGTGCAGCTTGTGCTTGATGGCGGCGGCAGCATCGAGCCCTGCGCCGATGGCCAGCAGGTCGCGTGGGCCACCACGGCCAAGGAACAGGCGGGAAAGCGCGCGCTCCATATCGGGGCATTCTTTCAGGGTGCTGCGCAGGTCAGCGCGCAAATCACGCTCATCCAGTAGATATTCCACCGCGTTCAATCGTTCGCCGATGGTCGCCGCATCCGTCAATGGCGCAGCCAGATGCGCGGCAAGGAAACGCGCGCCCGCCGAAGTCACCGTCTGGTCGATGACCGAGAGCAAGCTGCCCTTGCGGCTGCCGGAGAGCGTATGCGTCAGTTCCAGATTCGCGCGGGTGGCGGCATCAATGGCCATGAACCCTGCGGCGGATTCCTTGCGCGGTTTATCGAGGCGGGGCAGGTTGGTCTTTTGCGTCAGTTGCACGTAATCCAACAATCCGCCGCAAGCGGCGGTATCGGCGCGGGTGAGGCCGCCGAAGCTGT
>VGDC01000241.1 GCA_016869895.1 Alphaproteobacteria bacterium | reverse complement strand
GCAATTCCGTGGTGCGCAACCGCATCCGCCGCCGTTTGCGCGCAGCGGTGGCCGAGGAAATCGCCAAAAGCGGCACGGCGGGGTGGGATTATGTGGTGATAGGCCGCAACACCGCGCTGGACGCGCCTTACGAGATACTCCTGCGCGACCTGCGCTATGCGCTGCGCAAAGTCGCAAAAAGCGAGCCGAAACAGCAGGATGGCGAGAAAAGATGAAACAGGCCATCCGCAAGCTTGCATTACTCCCCGTTCGCGTCTATCAATTAGCCGTTTCTCCATGGCTGCCAAGCAGCTGCCGCTTCCTTCCCAGCTGTTCCGATTATGCGCTGGAAGCCGTGAGCCGGCATGGCGTGCTGAAAGGCGGATGGCTGACAGCCCATCGCCTCTGCCGCTGCCATCCGTGGGGAGGACATGGATATGACCCCGTTCCGCCGCCAAAAGGGCAGGAGCCGGAGCACACAGACAATACGAAGGTTTGACGAGTCATGAGCAATAATTTCTCCACGCCACCGAATCCGATGGATATGCGCAATCTGATCCTTGCGGTCATCATCTGCTCTGCCGTGTTGTTCGGTTGGAATTTCTTCTACCAGCAGCCGCGCATCCTCGCGCAGCAGGCAGCGGAGAAAGCGCGTGTCGAACAACTCGCCAAATCCACCGCCGTCTCCGGCGATGTCATCGCCCGTGGCGATGTGGTGCTGCCCGGTGAGAAAGCGTCCATCGGCCAGAGTGTCGCCGCAAGCGACGAGATCTCCTCGCTGCCGCGTGAGCGCATCCTTGCCAGCACGCCGCGCGTGAAAGTCAGTTCCGATGCGCTGCACGGCTCCATCAACCTCGCGGGTCTGCGCTTCGACGACCTGACCCTTGCGCGCCACCGCACCACGGTGGAGAAGGACAGCCCCGAAGTGGTGCTGCTTTCCCCTGCGCAGACGCTGAACCGCTATTTCCTGCAGGTCGGCTGGCTCGCCCCGCAGGGCGAAAGCATCCGTCTGCCTGACCGCAACAGCCTGTGGCAGGCCGATGCCGATATGCTCACCCCCGCGACCCCTGTGAACCTGAAATGGGACAACGGACAGGGCGTGGTGTTCCATGTGCAGGTGGGCTTGGATGAGGATTATCTGTTCACCCTGCGCCAGCGCATCGAGAACAACACGGGCGCGGCCATCAGCGTGATGCCCTATGCCCTTGCCAATCATGCGCTTCCACCGGGGGAGCATTTCGCCAATATCGTGCACCAAGGGCCTATCGGCTCTTTGGATGACGAGCTGGTGGAAGTGAACTACGCAGACCTTGAGAAAGCCGGAAAAGAGACTTTCGCAGGTGTCAAAGGCTGGGTCGGCAGCGCGGATAAATATTGGCTGACGGCGTTCATCCCGCCGCAGACGGAAGCCTTCACCACGAACTACCAGTTCCTGACCCCGCAGGGCAACAAGCGCACGCAGGTGGATTACCTCGGCACGGCGCAGACCATCCAACCCGGACAGGCGAGCGACTACACCCTGCATATCTTCGCCGGTGCGAAGGAGCTGGACGTGCTCGACCGTTACAGCGAACAGCTGAACCTGCCGCTCTTCGACCGCGCGCTGGACTTCGGGGTGCTGTATTTCCTCACCCGCCCCATCTTCGAGACGCTGGATTACTTCTTCGGCCTGCTCGGCAACTTCGGCCTCGCCATCCTGCTTTTGGTGGTCTGCTTGAAACTGCTGCTCTACCCGCTGTCGAACAAGTCCTACCGTTCCATGGCGCAGATGCGCGCGTTGCAGCCGAAAATCGAAGCCATCCGCACGGAGCACGGCGAAGACAAAGCCCGCGCGCAGCAGGAAATCATGAAGCTGTGGCAGAAGGAGAAGGTGAACCCGCTTTCTGGTTGCTTGCCGTTGCTCATCCAGATTCCTATCTTCTTCGCGCTGTACAAGGTGCTCAACGTGAGCATCGAGATGCGCCACCAGCCGTTCTATGGCTGGGTGCATGACCTTTCCGCGCCGGACATGACCAACATCTTCACCCTCTTCGGACTGGTGGAATGGCCGCATCCTGCCATTCTGCATCTGGGCGCATGGCCTATCATCATGGCTATCACCATGTATTTCCAGCAGAAGATGAACCCGCCCCCGTCCGACCCTATCCAAGCGAAGGTCATCGGCTTGCTGCCGTGGATTTTCCTCGTGCTCTTCGCGTCCTTCCCCGCCGGATTGCTCATCTACTGGGCGTGGAACAACGTGTTGTCCATCGGTCAGCAGTACATCATCAACCGCAGCTATGAGAAGCATAAGGTGAAAAAGGCGGCCAGTGCCGTGACCTTAGAGGGCGGTGCCCCCGCCAAGAAGCGGAAGTGACAGGCATGACCACCCCGCAGGACGAGGCCTTCAGCCAAGACGACGTGAAGCGCGCGAACTGGCTGTTCGCCCAGAAGTGCGACTTCGTGCTGGGCGTGGCAGGGCTGAGCCAGCTTCCGGCGAGCGATATGCCCGAAGTGGCTTTCGTGGGACGGTCGAACGTCGGCAAGTCCAGCTTCGTGAATGCCTTGACGGGGCGGAAGACCTTGGCGAAAGTGTCCAACACCCCAGGGCGCACCCAGCAGCTCAACTTCTTCAATCTCGACGGCCATATGATGCTCGTCGATCTGCCGGGTTACGGCTTCGCCAAAGTGCCGGAGAAGCAGAAGATCGAATGGGTGAAGCTGCTGAAGAAATACCTGCGTGGTCGCCCGCAGCTGCAGCGCGTGTTCGTGCTGGTCGATGCGCGCCATGGCGTGAAGGATTTGGACATCGACATGATGAAGATGCTGGATGAGACGGCGGTCATCTATCAGGTCGTGCTGACCAAGGCCGATAAAATCAGCAAAGCGGAGCAGGAGAAGGTGCTGGCGGAGACCTATGTGGCGCTGAAGAAACGCCCCGCCGCGCACCCCCGCGTGCTGCTGACCAGCTCGGAGACGAAGCTGGGCATCGAAATCGCCCGCGCCGAACTCGCTTTCTACGCCCAATGAGGTAAACATGAAAACGAAACCCCTCCACACCCCCGATGAATGGCTGAAGACCGCCTCGACGCTGTCCGAAGCCTTGCCCTATATGCGCAAGTTCGCGGGCGAGACTTTCGTGATTAAATACGGCGGCCATGCCATGGGCGATGCGGTGCTGGCGGAGAAATTCGCGCGTGACATCGTGCTGCTGAAACAGGTGGGCATCAACCCCGTGGTGGTGCATGGCGGCGGGCCGCAGATCGGCCAGATGTTGGATCGCCTGCGTATCCAGTCCAGCTTCGTCGATGGCCTGCGGGTGACCGACAAAGCCACGGTGGAAATCGTCGAGATGGTGCTGGCGGGCAGCATCAACAAACAGATCGTGTCGCTCATCGCTGCGGCGGGCGGCAAGGCCATCGGCATCTCCGGCAAGGACGGCGATCTGCTGACCGCCAAACGCCTCCAACGCGTGAAGCGCGACCCCGATTCCAACATTGAGCAAGTGCTCGACCTCGGCTTCGTGGGCGAACCTCATCGTGTGAACCCCGACCTCATCCACGAGCTGGTGCATTCGGATTATATCCCCGTGGTCGCCCCCGTGGGCTTCGGGGATGACGGCG
>VGDC01000240.1 GCA_016869895.1 Alphaproteobacteria bacterium | reverse complement strand
GGGTGTGCCATTCGAAAGTTTATGTTATGTAGTGGGGTATATTTCGGCTCTTTTTAACGGAAAGTGGTCGGGATTGGTATGAAAAAATCCATGAGAATGCGAAAGAATAGCAATGTTGGTGCTGGGTATCGAAACCAGTTGTGATGAGACAGCCGCCGCTATCGTCAGTGACGGGCGTGAAATCCTGTCGAATATCGTGCTTTCACAGACGGATGATCATGCCGCCTTCGGAGGGGTCGTGCCCGAGATTGCCGCTCGTGCCCATGCGCATCATCTCGATGCCATTATCCGTGAGGCATTGGCCGTTGCTGGCAAAGACCTGAGCGATATGGACGCCATCGCCGCCACGGGTGGCCCGGGGCTTATCGGCGGGGTCATCGTGGGCGTGTTGACAGCCAAGGCCATCGCCGCTGTGCAGCAGAAACCCTTTGTGGCAGTGAATCATTTGGAAGGTCATGCGCTGACGGCACGGCTGACCAATGACGTGCAATTCCCTTATCTGCTCCTGCTGGTCTCCGGTGGGCATTGCCAGCTTTTGGCGGTCGAAGGCGTGGGGAAATACACGAAGCTCGGCGGCACGATGGACGATGCGCTGGGCGAAGCATTCGACAAAACCGCGAAGCTATTGGGTCTCGGTTTCCCCGGCGGCCCTGCGCTGGAGAAGACTGCGCTGAATGGCGACCCGCATCGCTATAATTTCGTGATTCCGCTGAAAGGCAGGCCAGACAGCAATTTTTCCTTCTCCGGTTTCAAGACCTCCATCCGTACAGAAGTGGTCAAACTGGCAGAGCAGGGGGACGTGACGCCGCAGATGAAGGCGGATTTATCGGCCTCTTTCCAACGCTGCGTGGGTGATATTCTCCAAGAGCGTCTGCAATGGGGCATCCGCCAGTTCAAGGAGCGCTGGCCGAATGGCACAGCATTGGTCGTAGCGGGGGGCGTGGCGGCGAACACCTATTTACGTGGCAGGTTGACTGATATTGCCGCTGAACACGATTTAGCGTTGGTCGTGCCGCCAGCGAAGCTGTGCACGGATAATGCGGCGATGATCGCATGGGCGGGGTTGGAGCATTTCCGGCTGGGGAATGTGTCGTCGCTGGATTTCAATCCACGCGCCCGCTGGCCGCTGGATGAAGCGGCAGCTTAATCGGCTTCCAACAGAATATTGAAGAAGCAGCTGCGCTCACCTGTGTGGCAAGCCGCGCCCTTTTGGTGTACCTTCGCCAGAATCGTATCACCATCGCAATCATAGCGCAGTTCCACCACCGACTGTTCGTGACCGGAAGTCGCACCTTTCTTCCACAGCGCATTCCGCGAGCGTGACCAATAATGCATGATGCGCGTGGAAAGCGTCAGTTCCAGTGATTCGCGATTCATCCACGCCATCATAAGGACTTCGCCATTCTCGGCATCCTGCGCGATAGCAGGGACAAGCCCATCCGCATTGAATTTGACGCTGTTTATTTCAGGCATTGTGTCACCACATCCGTCACATGTTCGAGTAATTGACCGTAAAGTTTAGGCGATGGGGCAAATTGACCACCCAGTGGGTCAAGCACGAGACGCTTGATTTCCGGGTGTTTCACCGCCACACCATCCAGCAATTTGCTGGAGAATTCCGTTTCCGCCAGCACGCATTTCAATTCCCCTGCTTCGGCTTGCTCATAAACAGATTCCGCCTCTACCACGCTAGGCCCCGCTTCGGGAACGGCCACGGCAGCCTTGCTGGCAGCGATACCATAGCGGTGTTCAAAATACTGCAGAAGCGCATGATAGGAAGTGTAGCCTGCTGTAGAGTTTTGGTTAATCTTATTCTTTATATTAGAATTGATTAACTCCAAATCCTTAACTTGTTTATCAAGATTAGTGCGATAGGTTTCTGCGTTTTCTGGGTCTTCCAGAATCAAGGCATTTGCTGCTTGTTTCGAAAAGGCGATGGCGTTCAAGGGGTCTAACCACATGTGAAGGTCAAACTCTCCTTCGTGCTCATCCCCTCCTGCCGGTGGAAGTAGTGTGATGCCATCTGCATCCGCCATTTGCAGTCGAATTTTAGGGCGGTCACCGAGGCTTTCCAGCAGTGGCGCGAAATAGTATTCATTCGTAAAGCTGCTGGCGATGATGATGTCGGCGGAGCTGATATATTCGACATCGCGCGGCTTAAGGTTGTAGTGATGTGGCGTGTCACCCGCTTTCAACAACAGATACGGCTCCCCCACCCCTTGCATGATGCCTGCCACCAAAGAGTGCAAGGGGGCGATAGAGACCACGACTTTCAGTGCGCCGTGCTGTGCCTCTGGTTCGCTACGCTTCTCCAGTGACTGCCATGCGAGTGGGATGACTGCGGCGAGTAGCGCAATCCCCAAAGCGAGTTGGCGAAGGGTTTTGGTGGTGTTATTTCCGCTGGACTTCATGGTGCAAATGCCCAATATACAATCGACTAAAGGGGAAGGGCGATGTCAGAACGGCACACGTTAATAGAAGCTAGCGGCATCTGCAAGCGGTTTGCGGGGCAGGTGGTGCTTGAGCACGTGGATTTCCGCATCTCCCCGAAGGAAACGGTGACCATCGTGGGCTTGAACGGTTGCGGCAAAACCACGCTGCTGCGTATCCTTCTTGGCCTTGAAAAGCCTGATAGCGGCCAAATCATCCGTAAAGACGGCCTGCGTATCGGTTATCTCCCACAGCGATTCCATGTCGATCCGGTCTTGCCGATGACCGTCGAAGTGCTGCTGCGTCTTGCGGCAGATACAGATGCTGATTTCGATGCGGCGGTAGATGAATTAGAGATTCGGCCTTTGCTACAGCGCGCCGTTCATGCCCTTTCGGGTGGCGAGACTCAGCGCGTGCTGCTGGCGCGCGCCATCATGCGCAAGCCCGATATTCTGGTGTTGGACGAGCCGGTGCAGGGCGTGGATATTTCCGGTCAAACGGCACTGTATGAACTTATCAGCCGGATTTCAAAACGCCATGGCTGCGCGGTGCTCATGGTGTCCCACGACCTCCATCTGGTCATGGCCTCCACCGACCATGTTATCTGTCTGAACAGGCATGTTTGCTGTTCGGGGCATCCACATCAGGTCAGTAAAGACCCTGCGTTCCTGAAGTTGTTCGGCGCGCAGGGCGCATCCGCGCTGGCGCTGTATGAACATCACCACGACCATGCCCATGATATGGATGGCAAGGTGCATGAACACGGGGAGCATTGCAACCATGAGTGAGTTGATGCTGCGAGCTTTGCTAGCGGGTTCTGGGGTCGGTGCATTGGCGGCGATGCTCGGCTGCTTCGTCGTATGGCGGCGGATGAGCTATGTGGGCGATGCCATGGGGCATGCCGCGCTGACGGGCGTGGTTCTGGGTCTTCTGGCGGGCGTGAACACCTTGTTCACGGTTCTGGCGACAGCGGCTTTGGTGGGGTTGCTTCTCGTGCGGATGCACCGCGATAAACGCCTGCCGTTCGATGCGTTATTGGCGATGGTTTCCACGGGCGGACTTTCCATCGGCCTTTCGCTTTTTGCCCTATTGCCGAATAAGCAGGTGGATTTGAATGGCTATCTCTTCGGGGATGTGCTGGCGGTCAGTCCTTCACAGCTTTGGTTGCTCTATGGTTTGCTGGTCGCGCAGAGT
>VGDC01000239.1 GCA_016869895.1 Alphaproteobacteria bacterium | reverse complement strand
ACACCATCCCCGTGCACAAACGCCGCGGGTTGGATGTCAGCGCGGCTTACGGCACCACCACGGAATCGGAAATCTCGCAGACCATCGCTTTCCCCAAAGGCATCCATACGGATGTGGGCGAAGTGTCAGCGGTGCTATCACCCACGGTCATCGGCAATGTCGAAGGCGCGTTCCGCTATATGCGTGATTATGCTTATACATGCTGGGAACAAAAACTCACCAAAGGGGTCATGGCGGCGAATTACACGCGCTTGAAAGACTACATGCCCGATAGCTTCGTCTGGGCGGATAGCGAGAAAATCCCGCCGGAGATTCTGTCGCAAGCGGCATCGTTCCAAGCACCGAATGGCGGCATGGCGTATTTCTCGGCGCAGAATGAATATGTCAGCCCCTACCTTTCGGCCTATACTGCTTTGGCCTTCCACTGGCTGCGCACCAGCGGCCATGAAATCCCCCGCGATGTGGAACAGAAGCTGCACGCCTATTTGCAGACACTGCTGCGGCAGGATGTGATGCCCACTTTCTATTCCGAAGGCATGACCGCCACCGTGCGCGCTGTGGCATTGGCAGCTCTGGCAGCGGATGGCAAGCTGCCTCTGGGAGATGTGGAGCGTTTCGCACCCCATATGCCACGCATGAGCCTGTTCGGCAAAGCCCTGTTCCTGCAAGCGGCACAGCAGGTGGAAGGCGCGGAAACCATCGCGCGGGATACGGCGATAGCCATCTATGCCACCTCGAACCAAACGGGCGGGAAATTCCTGTTCAGCGAAACGCTGGATGATTCTTACTCCCGCATCCACGCCACGCCGCTGCGCGAGAATTGCGCGATTCTGAGCGCGATTTCGAACTATGCTGCCCAGCCAGAAAACCGCGAATTCGTGGGCGATACGCCGTTCAAACTGGTGCGCAACATCACCCAAAGCCGTGGCAATCGCGACCATTGGGAGAACACGCAGGAGAACATGTTCTGCATGCAGGCTTTGGCGGATTATGCCAAGGCTTATGAATCCGACAAACCCGCGATGACCATTACCGCGCGGCTGGATGATAAACCGATGGGTGAAACCCGCTTTGCCAGCGTGAAGGACAAAACCGCGACGCTTTCGCTGTCTATTTCGCCCGAAGACCTCGGCACGACCAAAACCTTGCACATCGACCGCGAGGGCACTGGCCGTCTCTATTATTCCGCACGTCTGCGCTATGCGCCCACAGCGGATAATGCGGCGGATGTGAATGCCGGCATCGCGCTGCACA
This sequence comes from Alphaproteobacteria bacterium, assembly GCA_016869895.1. Classification (GTDB taxonomy): domain Bacteria; phylum Pseudomonadota; class Alphaproteobacteria; order Rickettsiales; family VGDC01; genus VGDC01. The sequence continues at coordinate 2,419 of VGDC01000239.1, read as the reverse complement.
AGGAATATTCCGTGGAGCGTGATGGGAAGTGGACACTGCTCAAAAATACCGCTGAAGTGCAACAGGGTGAGCTAGTCCGTGTTGACCTCTTTGTGTCCGTTCCCGCTGCGCGCAACTTCGTGGTGGTAGATGACCCCGTCCCCGGCGGGTTGGAGCCGGTGAACCGCGACCTCGCCACCACTTCCAAAGTCGATTCCGACAAAGGCGATTACGCGGCGGCTGGCGGTTCTTTCTGGTTCAAATTCTCCGACTGGAACGAGTTCGGCTCTTCACGCTGGAACTTCTATCACCGTGAAATCGGCCACAAAGCCGTGCGTTTCTATGCGGATTATCTGCCAGCGGGGAATTACCGCCTAAGCTACACCGCGCAAGCCATCGCCAGCGGCAGCTTCACGAACATGCCCGCCCATGCGGAGGAGATGTACGACCCTGATGTCTATGGCAAATCGACGCCTGGTGTATTGACGGTCACGCCGAAATGATAAGGTGGATTCTTCTGTCGTTAACGCTCGCGCTCGTGACGCTTGCAGCGGCGACATGGTTCAGCCTGCGCCCCCTGCCTTCGCTGGACAGCGTTACAGCGGCTGCGCCCTATGCACAGGTGGTCGCTGCTGATGGCACACCGCTGAACGCGACTTATGCAAACCAGTGGAACACCCATAACCCCCGCCCCCTGCACCAGATTCCTCCCTTCCTGCAACAAGCCTTCATCGCGTCTGAAGACCGCCGCTTCCGCAAACATGACGGCGTGGATTGGCAAGCGCGCGGTGCGGCACTCATCAGCAACATCCGCCATGTGCGCAATGTGCGCGGCGCAAGCACCATCAGCGAACAGGTGGTGAAAATGCTGCAACCGCGCCCACGCAATCTCTGGTCGCGCTGGGTGGAGGGGTTCGAGGCGATGCGGCTGGAGGAACAGGAGAACAAGGATGCCATCCTCGAATTCTACCTGAATCAAGTGCCCTATGCTGCCAATCGCCGTGGTGTGGCGGAAGCTGCACGGTATTACTTCAGCCGGGATGTGGACACATTAAGTCGTAAGGAGATGATGGCGCTCGCCGTGTTGGTGCGCGCGCCGAGCCGTATGGATCTGTTCCACTCCACCGCGCCTGCGGAAGCGGCGACTGCACGCCTTAATGCCTATATGAAAGCCGACATCGGCGATGCCCCCCTCACTTTAGAGAACGATGCCTTGCAGGTGAGTGCACCGCAGTTCATCGCGGCGGTGCAACGACAGAAAACGGCGCAGAGCGGAAAAATAATCACCACGCTCGATGCCCCCTTGCAAGCTAAAGCGCAGGAATTCCTTGATGGCCGCCTGAGGGAGCTGAAACGCCAGAAGGTACGCCACGGCGCGGTATTGATCGCAGACCACACCACAGGCGCAGTGCTGGTTTGGGCGGTGGGCGACAACACCGAAGACCTGCAACAGCGAACACAGATCGATGCTGTCAGTGCAGCTCGCCAGCCCGGCTCTGCCCTCAAGCCTTTCCTCTATGCCACGGCACTGGAGAAGGGGTGGACTCCCGCCACCGTCATCGACGATGCTCCGCTGATGGAGATGGTCGGCGCAGGGCTGCATAGCTACCAGAATTACAGCCGAACTTTCTACGGGCCGGTTTCTCTGCGCGAAGCCTTGGGCAATTCGCTGAACATCCCCGCGTTGAAAGCCCTGCAATTCGTCGGCGGCGATGCCTATCTGCAAAAACTCCATCTCGCCGGATTCAACGGCTTGAAACAACACCCCGATACCTATGGCGACGGTCTCGCACTGGGCAATGGCGAGGTGACGCTCTTCGAACTCGTGCAGGCTTATGCGACACTGGCTAACCGCGGGCGTTTCCGCCCGCTGCATATCATCGCCGATGACCACTCCCCCGCGCAAGAGCGGCAGGTGTTCACACCCAATGCCGCTTCCCTCATCGGTAATATCCTATCCGATTCGCGTGCACGGCGGCTGGAGTTCGGGGCATATTCGGTGCTGAACCTGCCCGTGCAAACCGCCGTGAAAACGGGTACTTCCAGCGATTACCGCGATGCATGGGCGGTAGGCTATAACTACCGCTATGTCGTCGGCGCGTGGATGGGCAATCTCGACCAAACTCCGACAGATGGCATCACCGGTTCCATCGGCCCATCGCTCATCCTGCGCAGCCTGTTCGCCGAGCTGACGCGGAATCAACAGACCCGCCCGCTTTATTTCAGCCCACAACTCGTGGAACATACCCTCTGCCGCGAGACGCATACGCTCAAGACCGCCGCCGATGAAGGCTGCGCCTCACAAAGCGAATGGTTCGACCCCGCCTTTCCACCCGCAGAACCCCGCGCTTCCACTCAAGCTGTGCCCATCCGCCTTCGCCGCCCCACGCCGGGGTTGCATCTGGCCTATGACCCGCGCATTCCTGCGGATAAGCAGTTC
>VGDC01000238.1 GCA_016869895.1 Alphaproteobacteria bacterium | reverse complement strand
ACACCTGCCGAGCCTAAACAGGCGCCGGAAGCGGCTCCTGCCCCGCAGTATTCCCCCCAGTATTCCCCTGCGTCTCCGCCCCCCACCCCCGGTTATGGGCAGGGTAGCTTCGCCGACCGTGTGAACGGCCAGCGCAATGCGACGCAAGCGCGCCCCTCCCAGGGCCGCGTCGCCTGATGCGCCAATTGGGCGCAACCCTAGATTTTTCCTAGCCTGTCATAAAAGTTTAACTTGCTGAAATGGCCTCGTCCTATAGACTGGCTAAACGTACAAGTTCCCCCTGAATTCCGCCGAGCGGTTCGGCGATGCGGGGGACGGTTAGATAAGGAATTATCCTATGGCATACCCCGATCAGAATCCCCAGGCGCAAGATAACGCTCCGCGTTATTCTCCGGAGTATATCCGCTGGCTTGAGGATCAGGCGCGCAACGGTGCGGCGAATGATCGCAGTCAGGGTTATGGCCAGCAGCAGAATCAGCAGCGCCCGATCGTCAAAGAGCGCAGCCCCCTCACCAAAGCATTCTCCGGCGCGGTCGCCGGTGCGGGGATCGCCACGGCGGTCACCGTCGCCACCGGTGGTCTGGCTTTGCCTGTCGTGGGTATCGCAGCCGCCGCAGTCGGTCTGGCGAATATGGTTCGCAAAGGCCCTGAGGGCAAGCGCACCATCACGGGTGATCACAAACGCGGTATCTTCGACAGCACCATCGGCAACGGTTTCCGTGGCTTCCTGCTCGGCGCAGCAGTCACCGCAGCCATCACCATCGCCACCGGCGGTCTGGCACTGCCTTTGGCTCTGGCGGTCGGCGTGGGTGTGGGTTCTATCAATGCTGCTGCTGGCGCAGCTCGCTGGACGGGTGAAACCGGCCGCAACGCAGTGAACGGTGTGCGCAACTCTGTCAGTGGCAACCGCCGTAACTCCCCTGGTCAGGAGCGTTCCATCAATCTGGAGCAGAAGCTTGATCGTGGCATGGGCTTGGCGGAATCCGTCGTCGCTTTGGCGGCTGGCGGCATGACCCTGCAGGGTTTGCTCAGCAAGTTCACCGGCAAAGGTAAAGATAAAGAAGCGAAAGGCATTGCTGAACCCGAAGGTGAGAAACTGGGCTTCCGCGCGCGTCGTTCGGCTGAGAAGCAGGAGCGTTCCGATATGGTCGTCGCTGCGAAGGACGAAAAAGGCACCTATGTCATCAACGCGCAGACGCTGGCTGACCCTGAATTCCTGAAAGGTCTGCAGGAGCGTTCCGAAGAGCTGCGCGGCAGCATCAGCTCCAAAGATGCGGTGGCTGGCTCCAAATCCATCACCCGTCAGGCGAAGGGCGTCGTGAAATTCACCGATGCGCAGCTGGCCAACGGCGCGAACCTGAACGCTCTGGTCGAAATCGCCAAAGACGTGCAGCAGGAAACCCGCGAATACACGAAAACGGTCGCTTCTGCCGAGAAGAGCCATGTGAAAGCGGTTGAGAGTGCAGAGAAAAGCATCAAAGCCATCCAGAAGAATCTGGAACGCGCGGTCGGTAATGCCAGCTTCAACGACCCCAACGAGATTTCCCGCTGGTCGAAACGCCTGGAAGCGGCGGAAAAAGGCTTGGCTAACCTCGGTAAAGAGCATGACAAGACGCTGGATGCACTCAAAGCCGACCATGTCGAGCGTGTCAGCGGCATCGTGAAACCTGCAGAGCCGAAGGCCGAGGACTTCCTGGACAAGGCGGCGAAAGCAACCGAGAAAGTGCGTGAAACCGCACGCGTCAAGGAAACGGGCGCAGCCAAGCCTGAGGTTGCGGTCAAGCCGCAGGAGCAGGGAGTCGCCAGCCTCTTGCAGAGCGATAAAACCCTTCAGGCGGAAGTCGAGAAGCGTTTCGAGAAATTGCAGGACGGAATGGGCGGCACCGCGATGAATGCCGATGCCGCTAAACAGCATAAGCTTGCTATCGGTGCGCAGGTGCTGAAAGAGCGTGGCGATAAACCGGCTGTCAATGTGGGTTCTGCTAAGCCTGCGGCAACGCCTCCGGCGACTCCGCAGCCGCAGAATCAGCAGAATGCCGCTAAATCCGGTGGTCGCCACCGCGCATAAGTGAGGGAATGGAATGCCGAAGAATGCCGAAAAACGAAATGATGCGCCAGTCACCCGTGGCCAGCACGCCCGTCGCTTCGCTCGCGTCGGCATGTTCATCGGCGCGGTTGTCGGTTTGGGCGGCGGCATCGGCGGTGTGTTGAAGATGGCTCTGCTCGGTGCTCTTGGTGGCGCGGTCGCGGGTGGCGTGGCGGGAGAGAAGCTTTCCCCGCTGGCCGATAAGATTGCTAGTTTCCTTCCTGGAAAGCGCAAAAAACAGGCTCAGGCCGTTTCCGCGCCTGTTCAACAAAAGCTTCAGGAAAAAGTACAGGCGAAGCCAGCACCGGAAATGGCGCAGTATCAGGATCTGGGCAGCATTGACCCGCAAGTGCTCGCGGAATTGCGCGACGGTGTCAGCGGTGCGGTGACGAAACTCAAAGCGGCCTCCATCGCCGAAGCGGGGATGCTGAAGGAAGGCGAAGTGGCGCAGAACGGCGGCTGGGTGGATGCCGTCAGCAATAAGCGTCCGACGCACCCTGCGCATCTGACCTATCAATAAGGAAGACATGATGTCTGAAGAACAGAACGAAACCAAAGCCATCAAATCGAAGTCGCGCACCGCGAAGCTGGTGAACGACACCCTTGGCGGCACCAAGAAAGGCCTGAAAATCGGTTTGGCGCTCGGTCTCGGCGCGGGTCTGTTCTTCGCAGGCGCAGGTTTGCTGTTCTTCGGAGTCGGCGTGACCGCCGCGGTCACCGCGGTCGCCGTTTCCACCGTCAATACCGCTATCATCGGCACGGCGGTCGGCGCGGCCTATGGCGCGCTCAAAGGCCTGTTCACCGCCACCCGCCCGAAAGGCGATATGGGGCTGGACAACGATAAAGGCGCGCGCGATGGCATCGCGCAAGACGAACCACAGCGCGGTCAATCCGCTGCACCTCAACTGCCCAGCAACGAGCCGGTCTTCGCGCAGGAAGCGGCAGCGCCTGCTCCCGCAGCGCATGGCCAGTCCTCGCAGGCGGAATTGCAGCAGCTGCGTCAGCTGACGGAACAACTCAATGCTTCGCGTGCCCAGCCGGCTGACTGGCAGGCACGCGTGAATCGCGAACGTGCTGCGGCAACGCAGGGCGGCCCCGCGATCGGTTAAGACACCTATATATAATGTATCAGGCGCACACGCGCAGGAAGATGGGAGTGGGACATGGCTAACGGATTCCAGAAATTGGGCGGCGCTATTACCGATTTGTTGAAAGCGGGCGGCACGGCAGCCAAAGAAGCGCCGAAACTCGGCATGGGCACGGCGCGTCTCGGCGCGGGTGTGGCGCAAGCTGGTGGCAAAGCCGCGCTCGGCACGGCCTCCGTGGGCGCAGGCCTCGCGGGCGGCATCATCGGCACGATCGCCAAAATCGCCCAGAAACACCCGAAACTCACTTTCCTTGCCGGTCTTTACGGCGGCATCAAGCTGGTGCAGTCCTTCATCAATAAGAACAAGGATGCCAAGGAAGCACGCGCGCAGAATGACCAGCAGGTGTTCAGCAATGTGCAGCCTTATGGCCAGCAGCAGCCAGCCTTCGGCGCACAGCAATTCGGCGGCCAGCAGTTCGATGCGCCGCGCCCCCAGCAGCAGCCCGAGTTCTCGCAGGAA
>VGDC01000237.1 GCA_016869895.1 Alphaproteobacteria bacterium | reverse complement strand
CTTCGGAACGCCCGACCCATGTGACATTCGCCACACCGCCGATGTTCAGGATGGCGATGGGCAAGGACATATTCTTCACCAACGCAGCATGATAAAGCGGCACGAGCGGCGCGCCCTGCCCTCCGGCGGCGACATCGCGGCGGCGGAAATCGCACACCACATCGATGCGAGTCTGCGCCGCAAGCTGCGCGCCATTGCCGATTTGCCAGGTGATACCTTCTTTTGGTCGATGCATGACCGTCTGCCCATGAAAACCGATGATACCGATTTCGCGCGGCTTCATGTTGGTTTCTTTGAGCAGCTGCTTCACCGCATCCGCATGGAGGGTCGTCAGGTCGCGCTCCACCTTCATCATATCGCCGCGCCCATGCACGGCTTCATGCAGCTGGCCGAATAGCTCATCATTGAAGGGAACAGTGATATAAGGGCCGAATTCCAGCACTTCCTGCCCGTTAGTGCGAATCAACGCGGCATCGACACCGTCCAGTGACGTACCGCTCATCATGCCGATAGCCCATTGGGCAGGATATTTGATGGCCATAGGTGCAATTTTCCGCTGATTATTTGCCGAATATACGTTATCTATAGCACCTCCGAAGTTCAATTAAACGGTTTTTCTGCCATGTCCGAATCTGCATTCCTCAAAACCTGCGAAACCCGCGGCTTCATCAACCAGTGCACCGATCTAGATGGTTTCGATGCGGAATTGACAAAGGGAAAACCCATCGCCGCCTATATCGGCTTCGATTGCACGGCTACTTCGCTGCATGTGGGCAGCCTTATCCAGATCATGCTGCTGCGCCACTGGCAGAAAGCGGGGCACAAACCCATCGTATTGATGGGCGGCGGCACCACCAAAGTAGGCGACCCGACCGGCAAGGATAAATCCCGCGTCGCACTGACCGATGAGCAAATCGCCATCAATATGGCAGGCATCAAGACCGTGTTCGAGAAATTCATCACCTTCGGCGATGGCCCGACAGACGCGGTGATGGTGAATAACGACGACTGGCTTTCCGGCCTAAAATACCTCGAATTCCTGCGCGATTTCGGGCGGCATTTCTCTATCAACCGCATGTTGACGATGGATAGCGTGAAGCTGCGTTTGGAACGCGAACAGCCGCTTTCCTTCCTCGAATTCAATTACATGATTCTGCAAGGATATGATTTCTATCATCTGGCGGATAGCCATGCCGTGCGCGCGCAATTCGGCGGTTCTGACCAATGGGGCAACATTGTTCAGGGCACAGAGCTTAGCCGCAGGATTTTGGCGGAAAAGGGCGGAAAAGCGCACGATCTCTTCGGCATGACGACACCCTTGTTCACCAACGCTGCTGGCGCGAAGATGGGAAAAACGGCGGATGGCGCGGTCTGGCTGAATGCCGATATGTTCTCGCCCTATGACTATTGGCAGTTCTGGCGGAATGCGGAAGACGCGATGGTTGGCAAATACCTCCGCTGGTTCACGGATTTGCCGATTGCGGAAATCGGGCGTCTCGAATCGCTCGAAGGCTCTGCCATCAACGATGCGAAGAAGGTGCTGGCAACGGAAGCCACCAAATTGCTCCATGGCGAGGAAGCAGCACTTCAAGCCGCCGAAACCGCACAGAAGACCTTTGAACTGGGGCTGACGGGCGATGCATTGCCGGAAATCACCATCGACGGAGCAGAGCTATCCGCAGGCATCGCGTTCACGGAATTGCTTTTCCGTGCGGAGATGACGCCCTCCAAGGGCGAAGCGAAGAAGCTGATTCAAGGCGGCGGCGCGAAGCTGAACGATGAAAAGGTCTCTGACGTGAATCTGCTGGTGAGCAATGCGCACCTGAACGCCGAAGGCTTCATCAAGCTTTCCGCTGGCAAGAAGCGTCACGCGCTGGTGAAACCCGCCTGAATCACTCTACGGCAACGGGTTTTGCGGCTGCCGGAACTTGCGGTTCAGCCACGGGTGCAGCGGGTGCAGCAGACTCTACAGGCGCTGGCTTCTCGCCCGGCAGACGCTCCTGTTCCGCAGGCTGGGGAATCTCTGGCGCATCCGCCCCGAAGAGATTACGCAGGAAACCAGGCGCGAGCATAGTCAGGGGATTCACACTCACATCGACTTTATCAGGGAATGTGCCTTCGATTTTATAGGTGGCCGCGAAGATGCCTTCGCCTTCCCCGCCGCTCAAGGCCTCACCGATGACCGGAATCTTGTTGAGCGCGCTGTTCAGCGTGTAGGACGGCACGACCGTACCATTCACCTGCACTGCGTCGGAGTTACGGTTCAGCAAGCCGTTCTCCACGGTAATGCCCAAAGCAGGGCCGACCGTCTTACCTTCCTTGATGAGGATGTAATCCTTCGTATAAGTCAACTTGCCTTCAGTCTTCGTGAAATTGATGCCCTGCCCCGTGATGGTATTGGCGAATCCCGTGAGCGAAAGCAGCGATACCATCTTCGCCAGAACGGGCGCGTTGGTGATGCTGTGCTCGGTGATAGCGATTGTGCCGATGAGTGGGCGCTGCGGGTCGGCATCGTTGAATTCGCCCTGAATGGTCAGCACGCCTCCCTGCATATTATCGTAGAAATCCATCGCCCGCAGGAATCCGCCCGCATTCTGCGCGCTGAGGATGACCGTGCGCTTGCCGGACTCACTGGCGAGCTTCATATTGAATGCGCTCTGCTCCGGCGATTCTAACGAGGTCGCACCACGTGCATCCACGGATTCACAGTATTTCACCTGGCATTTGAAACGGGCGTTCAGGTCGAACATATTCCGATTCTCGCCAAGAATCAGCGTTCCCAATTCCGCCTGCACATCCATGGGGAATGGGAAATCGCCACTTTTCGCCGCCTTCTGCTCCGGCGTCAAATCCTTATCGGCTTCCATGAATGGGGTCAAATCCATCGCCTTGCCTTTCAGGCGGATTTTGTAACCCTCACCTTCGCGGTTGGCAGAACCGCTGAAATCATTCTTGCCGAACACCACCCGCTGCATCTCCACAGCGTCACACTGGCGAAGTTATCGCGCGTTCTGGCGGAAGCCAACACATCCAGCCCTTTGCTTTGCAGCTGAAGGGATTTCAGGTCTATCGCCTCGCCTTTCTTTTCAACCTCGACCTGAGCGCGCGCAGACACACCATTCTCCTTCAGCAGGCCGATTTCAGGGATGAGCGCCGCCACCTGTGAAGCATCGATGACCGCGCGCAGATTGCTCGCTGTCGGGTTGCGGCGCACCTCAGCAGAAAGTCCTAATGTGCCCTCAAGGAAATCCAGTTTATCGACTCCGAAAGCCGCAAGCTGCGGCACGGCGAGGTTACCAGTGGCTTTATAGGTGGTTGGATATTCAAGCTTCTCGTCAAAGGAATGGGTCAATTCGACATTCAGCGGCGCTTCGCTCAAAGTCATCGTGCCGGTATAGGTCAACACATCCTGCGTGATGGTGAGTTTACCATTCGCATTGGTCAGGTCGCCTTCATGCATGAAGCCAGGCTGCGCGCCATCCTTCACATCCGCTTCGATGAGGAAGCGCAACTGGCTATCCGCTTCTGGGTACTGCGTTTCCGGCAAAAGGAAATCGAATTGCAGCGTTCCGCTCGTCGTGCCCGAAATCGTCGTGGCATCCAGCCCTAATGCTTGAGAATACCCCAATTCCGGCACAGACAGATAGGTAGCAACATCGCTCGCAGGTGCTTCCAAGGCGATTTTGATGCTCATAGGCGCATGCGGGGCGGTAAGATCCGGAATCGCCAGCCACGCGTCCACCAGCTTCCCGCCT
>VGDC01000236.1 GCA_016869895.1 Alphaproteobacteria bacterium | reverse complement strand
CATGTGCCATCACGGGCGCTGCGGAAATCGGAATCGCAGGAGATTATCTCGCTGAGCGCAGCGGCGTTATGCATCTTCACCTCCGGTATTTATTACTCTTATTTATTTGTCTTATCAGGTTATTTCTGGTCTTCGCCGAGTACCTGCAGGAGCGTCTCACGCACCTGTTTCAGTTTCGCATCGCTTTGCAGCTTCATGCCGAAACGGTCTTTCACATAGAACACATCCACCGCGCGTTCACCATAAGACGAGATATGCGCCGTGGCGATGGTGAGGTCTAATCCCGCGATAGCGCGGGTCACATTGAACAGAAAACCCTGTCTATCCCGCCCGTTGACCTCGATGACAGTATGATACGAACTGACGGTATTTTCAATGATAACCCGCGATGGCGTGTCGAATCCTGCGCCGTTGCGCGGTTTCGGGGGCAGTGTCAGGCTCTCCCACACCACATGGTCTCCCTCCTTAAGTGCCTGTTTCAGAAGCGTTTCCATCTTCTTCATGCTGTCTTCGCGGGTGAAGGCCTGTGCGCGCCCGTCCTGCACATAGAATTGTTCCACCGCCATGCCGTTCTTCAGGGTGAATATCTTCGCGGTGACGATATTCGCGCCGATGGAGGTCAGCGCACCGGCGACCAGCGAGAAGAGACCCTTGCGGTCGGAGGTGGCCACCAACAATTCGGTGATGGCGAGTTTCTCATCCGCCGACCAATGCAGCGCGAAGGGCACGGATTTGGCCTTTTCCGCCTTTTTCAGTAGATGCGCGAGGCGGATATGGGTGGCAAGATCAAGGCTGCGATAGAACTGTTCATTGCCGAGCGCGAGATATTCCGCGCGGTCTTCCATAGACCACTGCGGCAGGGCTTCGGTGAAGGCGGGCAGCAGGAATTCGCCGTTGCGCACATCGCCCCAGTCCTCGGTGACACCCATTTTCGCTTCGGCGCGGAAATACAGTTCGCGCAGCAGCGCACCTTTCCAGCTATTCCACACCTGCGGGCCCACGGCTCGTATGTCCGCCACGGTCAGGATGAGCAGCAAGCGCAGGCGTTCGGGCGATTGCACCTGTGCGACGAAATCGTTGACGGTCTTGTCCTCCGTCACGTCGCGTTTGAAAGCGGTACGGCTGAATATCAGGTGTTGCAGCACCAGCCATGCGCAGGTTTCCGTCTCTTCCTCGTCGAATCCGAAGCGTTTGGCCAGCTTGCGCGCCACTTTTTCGCCGAGGATGGAATGGTCGCCGCCGCGCCCCTTGGCGATGTCATGGCACAGCACCGCGAGATACAGCACACGGCGCGAGGCGATGCGATGGATGAGCCGTGTCGCCACGGGCATATCCTTGAACTCGCCGTTTTCGATCTGATGCAACAGGCCGATGGCGAAGATGGTGTGCTCATCCACGGTATAGACATGATACATATCGAACTGCATCTGCCCCACCACGCGCCCGAAATCGGGGATGAAGCGCCCCAGCACGCCCGCCTCGTTCATCAAGCGCAAAATGACATGCGGCTCTTTCGGCGAAGTAAGGATTTCGAGGAAGAGGGCGTTCGCCTCGTCATCCGCGCGCAGTTCGGCATTCACCAGATGCAACAGACGCGAAATCTGCCGCAGGGTGCGGGGGTGAATCTCCAATCCGTTGCGCTGGGCGACGGCGAAAAGCTCGATCATCCGCTTCGGGTTCGCCTCGAAGAAATCACTGCCGGATGCGGCCAATCGGCCACCGTCCATGATGAAGCCCTTGAGCTTGGCGGGGTTGAACAGCAAGCTGGCGATGCCACGGCGGGGCTTGCGCTTGTGTTCATCCTCCAACACCGCGCAGAAAGTGTGCGACAGATTGCCGACGGTCTTCGCGGTGAGGAAATAGGCTTTCATGAAGCGTTCCACCGCCAGCGTCTCGCCGCGGTCTTTATATCCCATCCGCGCGGAGACCTCGCGTTGCAGGTCGAAAGTCAGGCGTTCCTCGCCATGCCCTGCCAGCAAATGGGCATAGGCGCGCACGTTGGAGAGGAAGCGGTGGGCATCGGCATACGCCTTATACTCCTGCGGGCGCAGCACACCCAGCTTCACTAATTCCTTCGGGTGCTGGATGCGATACGCATGGCGCGCCAGCCAGTGCAGCATGTGCAGGTCGCGCAAGCCGCCTTTGCCGTCCTTGATTTTCGGCTCCAGCACATAGCGGGAATCCCCCGCTTTCAGGTGGCGCGCATCGCGCTCGGCCAATTTCGCCTCCACGAAGGCCAGCGTGGCGCTTTCGGGGGCGACCTCCGCCCAGAACCGCTTCATGCAGAGGTCATAGAGCGGCGCGCTGCCGCAGATGAGCCGCGCGTCGAGCAGACTGGTGGCGATGGTGACATCGGCGGAGGCGACCTTCACCACATCGTCCACAGACCGTGTCGCATGGCCGACTTTCAAGCCCATGTCCCAGAGCATATACAGCACGCATTCGATGATCTGCTGGCTGTCCGTATGCCCTTTGCCATCATGCAGGAACATGATGTCCACATCCGAATGGGGGAACAGCTCGCCGCGCCCATAGCCGCCCACCGCCACGGCGGCGATATGGCTTTTCGTCTCCACGCTGGAGGTTTTGGTGAGGATTTTTCCCGCGCACTGGAACACCAGCCCCACCACCGTATCCACCAAGGCGGAAAGCTCGTGGATGAGGTGCAGACTGTCTCCGGTGTTCAGGAATTGCTCCAGCAGCTCGGCGCGGCTGGTCTCATAGGCGGGCTTGAGGATTTTCAGCATATCGCCGCGCAGGCGGTCGGTCTTGGAGTGTTTTCCACTGCGCGCAGCCAACTCCCACAGCGCTTTCGCCGCAGGTTCAAGGTGCAGGGAGTGGATGGCTTTGAGCGCTTGCACAGGAATCAGCTACCGATGCGTCCGCCGCCGCTTTTGGTGATGGCGACCACCGAGGGGCGCGGGGGCATACCATCGCGGAAGTCCGGCCAGCGGGTGCTGGGGTCTTCGAAGCTCGTGCCGTCGCCGGGGTGCTGAACGGAGACGAACAACGTCTCCCCATCCGGTGTGAAGCACGGGCCGGTCACTTCCGCGCCTAGCGGCGAGGTGAAGAAGAGTTTGGGGATGCCATAACCCTCGCCAGCGGTCGGCGCGGCATAAAGCCCGTCGCATTTGTCGATGGTCTTCGGCTGTCCATCGGTCGCGATCCACAGGTTGCCCGTGGGGTCGATGGCGAGGTTATCGGGGCAGGAGAGCCAGCCGTCTTCGCTGGGTGCGCCGTGATAGAGCGCACCATCCGCCGCTACCGCAGGGTCGCCCCCTTGCAGGAAGAACTGCCAGAGCATGCGGTCTGCGCCGTGGTCGCCCGCGGGGGGCATCAGCGCCACGATATGGCCGTGTTTGTTGGCGGCGCGGGTGTTCGCGGGGTTCACCTGTTCGGGTTTGCGCGAGGAGTTATTAGTCATCGCCACGAAGACGCTGGCGGTGTTCGGCTGGATGGCGATGCCTTCCGGTCTGTCCATCGGGGTCGCACCGAGGATGTCGGCAGCGCGGCGCGTCTCGATGAGCACATCGCCTTGGTCGTTGAAGCCGTTTTCTTTGGTCAGGCCGTTCTTGCCGAAGACCAGCGGCAGCCAGTCGATGGTGCCATCGGCGTTGAACCTCGCCACGGAAAGCACGCCGTTATCGAGCAGATCGGTGTTCTTCTTGCGGTCTTTCGCATCGAATTTATCGCGGCTGACGAAGCGGTAGAGGTATTCGAATTTCTCGTCGTCTCCGGTGTACACTGCCACGCGGCCATCCTTGGTCAGCGCGCAGGTC
>VGDC01000235.1 GCA_016869895.1 Alphaproteobacteria bacterium | reverse complement strand
CAGCAACAGCTCTTCCAGAAGATAATTCACCACCCAGGTATTGCCGGATCTCACCGCCAGATGCAGCGCCGATTCCCCAGCGGTGTTCACCGCTTCGGTATTCGCACCCTGCCTGACCATGTCGCGCGCCATGGGGATGTTCGCGTTTTCACACGCGAGCAGGAACTGATCATTCAAGAGATTTACATTATCGGTTTTAATCGGCATGGGATGCGAAATTAACCTTTGGTTGGATATTAGATTCATCATAGCACAAAATAGTGAATTGGGCATCAAGGATGCATTATGATTAACGAAAAAATGCCGTCCCAAATTTAAACATTCATTAACTAATTACGTCTAAAATGGCAAATCTGTCCTGATAGGAATCGCCAGAAAGCGGAGAAGTGCCATGTCCAGCGGTAATCAACAGTCCTCCATCAGCAAAGAAGTGTTGCTCCAACATCCGGGATGCACGTTGCAGTTGGAGCGTGACTGGAGCGAATCCGGCGCGGCCCGTCATGCATTCAAGCTTTATCCTTCCGCTTCCGGCCATGCGACCGGCGCTGCGGTCAGCCTGCTTTCCGGCGAGGGGCATGATGTCTCCCGCCGTGAAATCCATTATGCCCTGTATCTCTTCCAGCGCCATGATGTGGAGAGCGCACGCGGCAAACGCGTCATCAACGGCTAATAATCCTTGCCTCGAATGCCCGAAGTCCTTATGAAGGAATAGTTTTTTAGAGAAGCTATTCTTCTGGGGGTTTTGTGACGATCATCTACACGCTTGCATCCGTTTTAAGCGCATTCCTTGTCTTCCTCATCCAACCAGTCGTGGCGAAGATAGCCCTGCCGACGCTGGGCGGCACGCCTGCGGTGTGGAGCGGTTGCATGCTGTTCTTCCAGGCCGTGCTCCTGATGGGATATAGCTACGCGCATCTTTTGACGGGCAAGCTTGGCCTCCGCGTGCAGCCGATTGTGCATCTGGTCTTGCTCGCTGTGGTGGTGCTGGGTTTCCCCATCGCTTTTGACGGGCTGGAGAACGTGGATGCGGTGCATGCGCCCCTCGGTTGGCTTCTTACCATGCTTTTGACCTCCGTCGGCCTGCCCTATTTCGCCATCTCCGCCACATCCCCTTTGCTGCAGCGTTGGTTCTCTTGCACCAACCATAAAGATGCGGCGAATCCCTACTTCCTTTATGCGGCCAGCAACATCGGCAGTATGGGAGCGTTGCTCCTCTATCCCTTCGTCATCGAGCCCTTCGCCACCTTGGCCAATCAGGTGCGTTTATGGGAAATCGGCATCACGGCACTGGCGGTGCTTTTCCTCGGTGTGGCATTCACCCTGCATAAGAACGGCGTGGCCGCGAAGACCAATATCGAGAAGAAAACCCAAGGGGAAACCACCCCCGTGCTCTGGAAAGACCGTGCTAAATGGCTTGTGCTGTCGCTCGTGCCCTCCAGCCTGCTCTATGGCGTGACCACCTATGTCACGACAGACATCGCTTCCGCGCCCCTGTTGTGGGTTCTGCCGCTGGTGCTTTATTTGACGACCTTCATCCTCGTCTTCGCCACCCGCCCGCGCGGCATCCGTCTCGGCAACTTGCTGCATCTGCCGATGGTGGGTATCCTCATGGCCTTCATGGTGATGGGTTTACATAGTACTACGGTGGGTCTTCTGTTCCACATCGGCGGTTTCTTCGTCATCGCCCTCTCATTGCATGGCATCCTTGCGCGCAGCAAGCCTTCTACCGAACACCTGACGGAATTCTTCCTGTGGATGTCCTTGGGTGGCGTTGTCGGCGGTATCTTCAACACGCTTGTCGCGCCTTTCGTATTCGATAGCGTCATCGAATACCCGATGATGATGCTTTTAAGTATCCTGCTGCATTTCCTTTTCGTCGATACAGACAAACACAAGGAGCGTCGCCAAGGACCCGTAAAAATCAAAATTATCGGTGTAACGGCACTGGCTCTTGTCGCGGGATTCATCCTCTTACCTTCTCCCCAACAATTTGATGGGGAGAACAAAAGTGGACGGGTGATTTATCAGGCGCGAAGCATCTTCGGGGTGAACAAGGTGAATTATAATTCTGACGTCAATGCGCATGTTTTTACCCATGGAACTACCGTACATGGCGTACAGCCGCTGGATGCCGACAAAAAGTTGCAGCTACTGTCTTATTATACGCAGATGGAAGGCATATTCGCTGTACGTGAAGATTTGCCTATTGCTGTGATAGGTTTGGGCGCGGGAAATTTGGCTTGCGCCGGTAAGTCTGGCCAAGAACTCGATATGTATGAAATCGATCCGCTGGTGGGTAAGATCGCCTCTAATCCTGAATTCTTCACCTATCTTCGCGATTGTCCGACAAAAGTTCGGGTAATACTCGGTGATGGTCGCCAGCAGATCAAGCAGCAGATGGATGGGAAATATGGTGTTATTCTGATGGATGCTTTCAGCTCAGATTCGATTCCCGTACACTTGGTAACGCAGGAGGCGCTGCAGGTATATCTGAGCAAACTTGCGCCTGATGGGGTTCTCGCTATCCATATCTCCAACCGTTATTTCAATCTACAGCCGGTTTTATCAGCGCTTAAAGCATCGTTAGGACTGCAAGGCTCCTATCGCATCATTCAGAAAGACGAAGACAACCAGTTGATCACCGGTTCTCATTGGATCGTGCTATCGCGTAGCGAGGCCACCCTTGCGGACATTGCGCAGCGTGGCAAGGGGTGGAATGCCCTCCCAGAGGAAAGCAATCCGCGCTACCTCTGGAAAGATGACTTCTCTAATATCTTCCTTAGCCTGAAGATGGTTCGCAGATGGTTGGGTTATGAGAGCTAGAATTCATTTTGAAAAAAGCGCATAAAAAAACACCCGCCATCGCATGGCGGGTGTTTTTTTTGAGCAACTATTAGTTGCCTTTAGCGAGCTCGGTACCAACTTTGGTGAACGTACCTTTCAGGTTGTTACCAACGGTGGTCATAGCAAGAATAGCAGCAACAGCGATCAGAGCAGCGATCAGGCCGTATTCGATTGCGGTGGCGCCGGATTCGTCTTTGAAGAGTTTGGAGATCATTTTCATGGTTGTGTCCCTAAAGCAGAAAGCCGTTCCTTGAAGGAAACGTGCGGTTTGTGGTGCAAGGTGAAGCCGCGCATCCAAGTGTGCGGTTTGACTCTGCGGATACGCTGGTGGCTACCAGCTGCTGTAAACGTAGCAGAAGTTTTTTTTTCTAGCAAGAAAATTTCCTTCGCAAACCCGCAGAAAATCAAACGCTTTTTACATAAATTCATGTCGAAATGTTGCGGTTTTATGACAAAAGCCGAAATGTCATTAAGTAATTTTTAGTAATTATTTGTGATAGTGAAGAAATGAAACGTATTTTACATAATTTTTATTCGTGTTGCGGAGACGAGAGCGGAACAAGTGCTGTCGAGTATGCTTTCGTGGCTTTCCTCATCTCCACCGTCGCCATCGTCGCCATCACGGAAATCGGCGGCCATGTGAGCGGTATGTATAGTTCCGTGAACGAAGGATTCAAAGGGAATCAATGACTCTCCCTTCGCCGCATTTGCCTCCCGAAGAGCATTAAAGCCTTGCGAATCCGCTTCAAATCGGATTCACCCTCTCCCAGTTTTTCGAACATCACCGCATCGATGATGACATTCAGAAGCCCAGCGCAGTGAAGCGCATGGCTCACTATACGGTATTGTTGCTCCTCACGGCTGCGGTCTCGCGCCGTAGCCGCTCCGGTGGTGCTGCGCGATGGGTCGAGCGCCAGCGGCAGAGGATTACCCATCCGTATCGTAT
>VGDC01000234.1 GCA_016869895.1 Alphaproteobacteria bacterium | reverse complement strand
ATGCCGCGGAAATCGATGCGCTGGGCACCGAAGCCTCGCTGGATATGCGCGTCAACACGCTGAAGACCACCCGCGAAGCACTCATCAAGTCCTTGAAAGAGGAAGGATTCGACCCCTCTCCCACCCCCTATTCTCCATGGGGTGTACGCCTTGCCAAACGCGGTGCGATATTCAACACCAAGGCCTTCCGCGAAGGCTGGTTCGAGGTGCAGGACGAAGGCTCACAGCTCATTGCCTTTGCGTGCAACGCCAAGGCGGGTGAAAAGGTCATCGACTTCTGCGCAGGTGCGGGCGGCAAAACCCTTGCCCTCTCCGCCATGATGCAGAACAAAGGCCGCGTGCTTGCGTGGGACACCTCCGCCACGCGGTTGGAGCAAATCGTCAAGCGCATCCGCCGTGCTGGCGCGGATAACATTCAGCGCCACGCCATCGAATCGGAGAGCGATGCTTTCATCAAACGCCACAAAGGCTCGGCGGATGTCGTGCTCATCGACGCGCCCTGCAGCGGCAGCGGCACATGGCGGCGCAATCCTGACCTGAAATGGCGTTTCGCCCAGCAGGATCTGGACGAAGTCACCGCTATCCAGACCCGCGTTCTAGCCTCCGCCGCGCGACTTGTCAAACCGGGCGGCAGGCTCGTCTACGCCACTTGCTCACTGTTCAATGAAGAGAACAAAAAACAGGTGGAACAATTCCTTAGCCGAAATCCCGATTTCAGGGTTGCCACCCCAGCCGAAATATGGAATAACGAATACGGTTTTAATGGACTGGAAGCGCAGGACACGCTGCAGCTTTCGCCGTTACGCTCCAACACCGACGGTTTCTATGCTGCGGTCTTGGTGAAGAATAAAGAATAAGGGCAAGCACTGCCCGGGTTTATTTGAAACAAGGCGAAATCTCGCCTCAGCATGAAAACGCGTTCGTCCGATTAGCCGGTGTTCACCGCTGCGAGACGAACCGTCTTCTGCGAAGGATTGATCAAGAAGATGGCACGTCGCTTCAAACTACTGAATAACCGCCTTTTCCGCGCGCGCAATATCATCGTCGTCTCGGAACAGGGCGTAAAGCACTATCCCCTTGGCGCCAAACTGCAGTTCGTCGGCCTCCTCGCGCTGATGGGCTTCCTGTCCTGGGCATCTTATTCCACGGGCAGCTACCTTTCCGCGAAAGACCTGCTGCGCGCCAAAGAGCGCAACATCGAACAGACCGTCGCGCAGAACCGCGCCATCAGCGAGCAGTTCACCATCCTCAAGCAGGATTTGGCGAAGCTCGGCACCAAAGACGGTGAGGAACTCAGCGAATATGAACGCTTCGTCATGGATCAGCACAAAGCACTTTCCGAGACCGACGGCATCAACTCCGCCGCCATCGGCCAGAATGTCCTTCAGGCGCGCATCGATTATCTCGAAAGCATGGTCAACCAGATGAAGAGTGACCGCTCGCTCCTCGTCGCCTCCATCCGCGAGCGCAGCGAAAGCCAGAACGGCGCGTATGAAGACCTCATCGAATCCACCGGATTGAACCTCGCCAAGCTGTTGAAAACGCCGGAAGCGAAAGCCCGTATGGCGAAAATACAGGCCGATGGCGACACGAAGCGTCAGGCCGCCAATGCCGTGCAGGACGAAGAACTCCGCCGCACCAAAGAGACCACCAGCGACTTCGCCAACCAAGGCGGGCCTTTCGAGCCGGCTAATCCCTCCCAGCTCTCCGCGGATGAGCTGCGCGCCGAAGAAGCGATGTTCGATAATCTGGATGAATCCATCCTGCTGCGCGAGTTGATGAACGTCATCCCCTTCGCTAAGCCCGTCGCCAATGCGCGGGTCACCAGCACCTTCGGTCGCCGCGTCGATCCTATCAACAAGCGCTGGGCGATTCACAAAGGCATGGATTTCGTCGGCCCCTACGGCGGCAAGGTGCAGGCCACCTCCGGCGGCACGGTGACCGTCGCGGGCACCATGCGTGGTTACGGCAACGTCGTCGAAATCGACCACGGCTACGGTTTCACCACCCGCTATGCCCATTTGCAGAAAGTCCTCGTCACCGAAGGCCAGTCCGTCAAGAAAGGCGCGACCATCGGCACGCAGGGCAACAGCGGTCGCAGCACGGGCACCCACGTCCATTATGAAGTGCGCCATAACAAGACCGCGCTGAACCCTGATAAATTCGTCAAAGCAGGCAACCATGTTTTCTAGAAAAAAAGTCGCTCCCGCCGCTGAAAACAAATCCACCCCGCCCAAGAAATCCGGCAACGCCTTCTCCATCATCGCCTCCGACATGACCGTCATCGGCGACATCCATAGCGATGGCACGGTGGACATCGACGGACGCGTGGAAGGCAACGTGCGCTGCCAGATGGCGACCATCCGCAAGAACGGCCATATCAAGGGCGACCTCGTCGCCGAGACCATCTCCATCTACGGCAAGGTGCAGGGATTGGTGAAGGCGCGCAGCGTCAACTTCTTCAAGGGCTGCAAAGTCGAAGGCGTCATCCACCATGAAACCATCACCATCGAAGACGGTGCATTTGTCGATGGCCGCTTCAAGCGCGCCGATCAGGTGGTGCTGGATGCCACACCGCAGAACGAGAACACCCGAAGCCGCCACCCCTTGAACGTCAGCGGTTTCCAGACCCCGAATTTCCTACCTGAGCCGGAGACCATTGAGCACCACGTCTCCCGCTTGTTGAAGGACGAGTCCGATGTGCCGGAAGAGGCGGATGACAAACCCGCCGAGAAGCAGGACAGCGAAAAGCCCTCCCTGCGCATGTTGGATAACCTGAAGCTCATCGGCGATCCGAACTAAACTTTCCGGAATACGAATAATAAAAAACCCCGCTGTCACCAGCGGGGTTTTTCGTGTGAGCGTTTCGGCGCGAATTAGGCGGCCGGAGTCTCGTGGTCACCCTGCTCAGCGGCAGCAGCGGCGAGCTTGTTGTTGCGCGACCACTTGATGTGGTTCCACACGTTCTGGCTCATCAAGATGACGTTCAAGATGATAAGACCCCACATCTGTGGATCAACGCGTGCCGCCATGACGATCCACATCACGCAGCCGACGACACCGAGGCGTGGGCCCCAGATGCTCAGGCGGCCATAGAGCCAGACGTTCAGCAACACGGTGATGGTGGCGAGCAATTCGAAGAGGGACATGCGGATGAGCACGTCACCGGATTCCACGAACGTAATCATTTCAAAGAGAGAAGCCATTTTCAGCCTTCCTTATAAGGGGGATTTCATGCAGGGGGATTTTTTATTTTTAAGAAGAAAATGGTGCGGTCGAGAAGACTCGAACTTCCAAGCCTCGCGGCACAACGACCTCAACGTTGCGTGTCTACCAATTCCACCACGACCGCACATACTCTTCGCGAGGAAGCTGATGTGTAGCAAAAAAATTCTGGCGATGCAAGGCACAAACTGTCGCAAATGCGTTTTTCATGCTATATCTCTGCTCCATGACCGTTTCACACGACATAGAATGGCTGTTTTCCGAGGGTTTAGAGGCTTACGAGCCCGCCGTCGCGCGCATGGAATCCCGCGTCGCTGCTATCCGCGAGGGCGATGCATCGCAGGCCGTCTGGCTGCTGGAACACCCGCCCCTCTACACCGCCGGCACTTCCGCCAAGCGGGAAGACCTGCTCGGCGGCAATGATTTCCCTGTTTACGAAACAGGCCGTGGCGGCCAATTCACCTATCATGGCCCCGGCCAACGGGTGGGCTATGTCATGCTCGACATGAAGCTCCCTTCCCCGTTCAGCGATGGCAACACGCCTGATGTGCGCGGGTATGTGACCTTTCTG
>VGDC01000233.1 GCA_016869895.1 Alphaproteobacteria bacterium | reverse complement strand
AGGGGAATGACATGGTCGCCGACTTTGAGGGATGTGACCCCCGCGCCGATTTCACGCACGATACCCGCGCCCTCATGGCCGAGGATGGCGGGGAATGCCCCTTCGGGGTCGTCACCGGAAAGGGTGAAGGCATCCGTGTGGCAGACTCCGGTGGCTTTCAGCTCGATGAGCACTTCACCCGCACGCGGGCCTTGCAAGTCCACGGTCTCGATGGAGAGGGGAGCGCCGGATTTGAAGGCGACAGCTGCTTTTGTCTTCATGGAGCATTCCTTTTTTATGCGAAGAAGTGTCAAATGCTGGGAGAATATAGGCATAAACTGCTAGGCACGTCTATATGTTTGGGCAAAAACCGCGCTCGTCCATTGACCGAAGAGGTTGCATTGCCTATCCTGCCGTCAACCGTCTATCGTCAATATCCGTCCATCCTTACCTTCCCTGTGGAGCTCCCCATGAAAAAGACCCTGCTTTCCGCCCTCGCCGCCACCAGCCTGTTGACCGCCGCTCCCGCCTTCGCGCAGGAATTCCAGCTGCTGCCAGAAGGACAGACGATGCTGACGCTTTCCGTCACCGAGCGCGTACAGGCGCAGCAGGACACGTTGCATGCCTCGCTCCGCATCGAGCTTTCCGACAAGAACGCCGACGCCCTGCAAAGCAAGATCAACGCGGCGATGACCAAAGCACTCGCGGAAGCCAAGAAAGTCAGCGGTGTGAAGACCTCCACGGGATATTACTCGGTCTATCAGACCTATACCGACAATAACCCCCGCACGGTGAAGTCGTGGAACGGTTCGCAGACCATCGATCTGGAAAGCAAGGATGCCAAAGCCCTGCTGGAACTGGCCGGAAAGATTCAGGAAGCCGGATTCGCCACCAATAACCTCTCCTATTCGCTGAGCACCGAAAAGGCCGATGAAATCCGCGAGAATCTGCTGGAGACGGCTCTGACCCGCGCCAAAGCGAAGGCCGAACGCGCCGCGAAGGGTTTGGGCAAGAAAGAGGTGGAACTGGTGCAGGTGGGCATCGACTCGCCGGTGGATTTCCCCCAGCCCGTCATGGCGCGCGGCATGATGATGAAAGCCGAGATGGCGGCGGATTCCTTCGCCGCTCCGGTGGCGGAAGCGGGTGAATCCGAAGTGACGCTGACCGTCAACGTGCGTGCCATCGCCAAATAAAACCGAAGGGAAAACACCATGCAACCGATGATAAACTGCATCACCCTGCCTGTTGACGACCTGAAGACCGCCGTGCATTTCTACCGCGACGGCATGGCCTTCGCCGATGGCGAGGCCACAGACGACCACGCGGTGTTCAACTTGAGCAACGGTATCTCCATCGTGCTTTTGACCCGCAAGGAATTCAGCACCTTCACCGATGCCGCCCAGCAAATGACCGCCCCGAAAGGCGCATCCGAATTCATCCTCAGCTATTTCGCCGGAAGCCAGCTGGAGGTGGACGCGCATCTGGCGCGCGCGCAGGCGGCGGGCGGGTTCATCCCCGCACCTGCCAAAACCCTGCCGTGGGGATATGCCGGGAATATCGTCGATCCTGATGGTCATGTGTGGGAAATCATGTATAACCCGCTCATCACCGCAGCCGAACACGCGGCGGAGGCAGAGGCTGTCACCCCGCCCACGCTTTGAAAGGAAAAGAAGATGACTTACGTCGATGGATTCGTGCTGGCCGTGCCCAAGGACAGAATCGAAGATTACCGAGAAATGGCCGATTTCGCTGGCAAAATCTGGATGGAGCATGGTGCGCTGTCGTTCATGGAGAACGTCATCGAGGACGCAGCGGGCAATGATATGTGCAACACCTTCCCCGCCATGTTCGGCACGAAAGACGATGAACTGACGGTGTTCTCTTACATCACCTATGAATCCCGCGAGCACCGCGACGAGGTGAACGCGAAAGTCATGTCAGACCCGCGCATGGAAGATGCCTGCGGCGGCAAGGATATGCCCTTCGACCCCAAACGCATGGCTTTCGGCGGTTTCCGCACTATCGTCAGTTTCTAAGGACAATACATGACTTATCTGCTCATGATCGCCGCAATCCTCGCGGTGCTCGGCTACCTCATCCACCGCAAGCCGGACACGTTCAGCTATACGCGCAGCGCCGTCATCCACGCCACGCCCGAAGCGGTGTTCAGGGAGGTGGAGGACTTCCGCCGCTGGGCGTTCTGGTCGCCATGGGCGCCGCTCGACCCGAACTGCAAGAATAGCTTCGAGGGGTCGGAAAGCGGCGTCGGCTCTGTCTTCAACTGGGATGGCAACAGCAAGGTCGGCGCTGGCAAGATGACCATCACCGAAACGCGGCCCCACGAAGTCATCCTGCTAGACCTGCAATTCTATAAACCGATGAAAGCCCTGAACCACACGGAATTCACCTTCACCCCGCAGGAAGACGGCACGCTGGTGAGATGGACGATGAGTGGCCGCACGAATTTCATGGGCAAACTCATCGATACGGTCATGAATTGCGAGAAGATGGTGGGTGATATGTTCGTCAAAGGCTTGGTGAACCTGAAAAAGGTCGTCGAAGCCAAGGCCTGAAAATCATGCGCATAAAAAACCCCCGCCGACGAATCGGCGGGGGTTTTTTATGGTCGGCAATTAAGCGACTTTACGCTGATTCGCCTTCGCCACCTGTTCGATGGTCTTTTCGCAGAAAGCGGGCAAATCGTCAGGGCAGCGGCTGGTGACGAGGTTGCCATCGACCACCACGGCTTCATCCGTCCAGCGCGCACCGGCGTTCAGCATATCCGTGCGGATGCTTTTATAGGACGTGACCTTGCGGCCTTCCAGCACATCCGCTTCGGCGAGCAGCCATGGCCCGTGGCAGATGGCGGAAACAGGCTTACCCGCTTTGAAGAAACCTTTCACGAAGGCGACCGCATTCTTATCGCTGCGGAGCGTATCAGGATTCTGCAAGCCGCCGGGCAGCACCAATGCGTCGAAATCCTCGACCTTCACTTCGCCCACCAGATCATCCACGGGGAAAGTGCGGGTCTTCTCGTTGTCTTTCTCGGCCTGAATCTCGCCTTTCTCCAAGGACACCAGCGTGACCTTCGCACCCGCTTCTTTCAGGGCTTCCCAAGGCTTGGAGAGTTCCGATTCCTCTACGCCGTCAGTGGCGAGAAAGGCGATGTGTTTTCCGGATAATGTAGTCATTTCCTACTCCTGTTGTTTTTGGTTTGCCCTGAAATCCTAAGCTCCGCGCCATAAAAGTGCGATAAGGTTTTCTTTTTCACTGCCGCGCGGCTAAAGTATCGGCAAATGAAGGAGGCCGATATGAAAGCGATTTGGGTCGATAAAGACGCGCAGGGTTACCGCAGCGAGCTACGGGACATCCCCGAAGCACAACTGCCCGAAGGGGATGTGCTGGTGGCGGTGGAATATACGGGGCTGAATTATAAGGACAGCCTCGCCATCACCGGAAAAAGCCCCGTCGTGCGCGCTTTCCCGATGATTCCCGGCGTGGATTTCGCCGGCACGGTGGAGGAATCCACTAACCCCGCCTTCAAAGCAGGTGATAAAGTGCTGCTTAACGGCTGGGGAGTCGGCGAATTGCACTGGGGTGGGTTAGCACAAAAAGCCCGCGTGAAAGCCGAATGGCTGACCCGCTTGCCCGCAAACCTCACCACCCGCCAAGCCATGACCATCGGCACGGCTGGCCTGACCGCTGCACTCTGCGTGGACGCGCTGGAAAAACACGGCGTGACACCGGACAAAGGCGAAGTGGTCGTCAGCGGCGCATCGGGCGGAGTGGGCAGCGTCGCCCTCGCCTTGCTTGCCAAGCGCGGATTCAACGTGGTCGCG
>VGDC01000232.1 GCA_016869895.1 Alphaproteobacteria bacterium | reverse complement strand
CTCTGCGGGTCTTGCACCCACGCTGGCCGCCATCCGCAACGGGTCGCGCATCGCACTCGCCAACAAAGAATGCCTCGTCTGCGCGGGCGACCTGATGCTGGCGGAAGTGGCGAAGCACAACGGCAAACTCCTGCCCGTGGATTCCGAGCACAGCGCCATCTATCAGGTGTTCGACGCCGCGCATCCGCAGACGGTGGAAGCCATCGTGCTCACCGCATCGGGAGGGCCATTCCGCACGCTCACCCTCGAAGAAATGGTCAGCGTGACACCGGAGCAAGCGCTCCGCCATCCGAACTGGTCGATGGGCGCGAAAATCACCATCGATTCCGCCACGCTGATGAATAAGGGGCTTGAACTCATCGAGGCCTATCACCTCTTTCCCGTGAAGGAAGAGCAGATAGAAGTCATCGTACACCCCGAATCCATCATCCACAGCATGGTGCGCTACCACGACGGCTCGACACTGGCGCAGATGGGCGCGCCCAGCATGATGACACCCATCGCTTATGCGTTGTCGCACCCCGTTCGCATGCACGCCCCTGCCCCCGCCATGAACCTGACGCAGATGGGCAAGCTGACCTTCGAAGCCCCTGATGAAACACGTTTCCCCGCCCTGCGCCTCGCAAGAGAGGCATTGAAAACCGGAGGGGACGCCCCTATTATATTCAACGCGGCCAACGAAATCGCCGTTCAGGCCTTCTTGGATAAGCGCATCGGCTTCTTGGAAATCGCCAGAACCGTTGAGAAAATGCTGAACGCACGGCCTTCTCAGGCCATCAAAACACTTGAGGACGTGAACGAGGCCGATGCCTCCGCCCGTGCCCGCACTAAGGAGATTCTCTGAACCATGGAGCATATTCTACAGCTTCTGCACTACGCCTGTTCGTTCTTCGTCGTCCTTTCGGTCATTGTGTTTGTCCATGAATTCGGGCATTACATCGTCGCGAAATGGAGTGGCGTGAAAATCGAAGCCTTCTCCATCGGTTTCGGCAAAGAATTGTTCGGCTGGACGGATCGTTCGGGAACGCGCTGGAAAGTGAGCCTAGTGCCCATGGGCGGTTATGTGAAGATGTATGGTGATGGCAGCGCGGCGAGCACACCCGACGCGGAAAAGGCCGCCGTCATGACGGATGAAGAGAAAGCCATCAGCTTCCATCACAAGCCCCTGCACAAGAAAGCCGCAGTGGTCGTGGCTGGGCCTGTATTCAACTTCCTGCTGACCATCGTCATCCTCACCGGCCTCATCATGATGAACGGCATCTCCTCCACCGCACCGGTGGTCGGCGACATTCTGCCCGAATCCTCCGCGGCGGAAGCGGGTCTGAAGACCGGAGACCGCATTCTTTCCGTCGATGGCAAGGAAGTGAAAGTCTTCAACGACATC
Organism: Alphaproteobacteria bacterium; assembly: GCA_016869895.1. Lineage (GTDB taxonomy): Bacteria > Pseudomonadota > Alphaproteobacteria > Rickettsiales > VGDC01 > VGDC01. Next base: position 2,452 of record VGDC01000232.1, on the reverse strand, counting down.
CCCGGTTTCATCGCCACCAATCTTGGCACGCCTGTCAGCCTGCGCATCCTGCGTGACGGTCAGGAAGAGACCCTTACCCTCTCCCCCCGCATGACGGAGGATCAGGATGCCTTCGGAAACACGGTTTCGCGCCCCTTGCTGGGCATCAAGAGCCAACCCTATGAGCAGCAGCACATCGGCTTCTTCGGCGCCATCGGCGAGGCCGTGAAACGCACCATCCAGATTTGTGAGATGACGCTGAAAGCCGTCAGCCAGATCATCACGGGTGACCGCAGCGCCAAGGAGCTGAAAGGCCCCATCGGCATCGCCCAACTCTCCGGTCAGGCGACCCAGATGGACTTCGTGACCGTGCTGTGGTTCATCGCCTTGCTTTCCGCAAACCTTGGCCTTGTGAACCTCTTCCCCATCCCGCTGCTGGATGGTGGCCACTTGATGTATTACGCCATCGAGGCGGTGCGCGGCAAGCCGCTAGCGGAAAAGGTGCAGGACTATGGTTTCCGCCTCGGCTTCGCTGTAGTCGCCATGCTCATGGTCTTCGCCATCTTCAACGACCTGCGAAACATCTTCTAAACACCGATTCCCCCGCCCGTGACGGAATGCACTTTCCCGTTGCGTCGGCGGGGGTAATCCTTTATCTAAGCATAGGCTTTTTTTTCAATGCCCATGGCGCGCGGAACCGCCTGCGCCTTACCCCGGAAAACAGAGAAGAATGACGAGCAAGCCCTTGACCGATAACGGCATTAAATCCACCTCCTTCCTGTTCGCAGCACTGGCGGCGATTTCGCTGTTGCCTGTTTCCAGCGCCATGGCACAGAACGCCAGCTTCGGTCGCCTCGACCTCGATCCCGTCGTTCCCGCCAATCGTGGCTTCGCTGCACCAGCCCCTGCACCTGTGGTCTCCGCTGATACCAGCGTGGTGAACATCGTGGAAGTGCGCGGCAACCAGCGCGTCGAGACACAGACGGTCAAAAGCTACCTGAACCTCACCGAAGGCAAGGCCTATAGCCGCAAAGACATCAACGCGGCACTCAAACGCCTCTTCGAGACGGGCTTCTTCTCGGACATCAAATTCAGCCGTAATGCTGGCACGCTGACGGTCATCGTCGTGGAGAACCCGGTCATCAACCGTGTGGTCTTCGAGGGTAACGACCATCTGGAAGACGACGACCTGAAAAAGGAAGTCGTGTTGCAGCCGCGCTCCATCTACACCCGCACGCAGGTGCAGAACGATGTGAAACGCCTGCTTGACCTTTACCGCGCCAGTGGCCGCTATTCCGCGACCGTCGTGCCCAAGGTCGTGCCGCTGGAACAGAACCGCGTGAACCTCGTGTATGAGATCAGCGAAGGTACTGTCACCACCATCCAGAAAATCTCCTTCGTCGGCAATACCCAGTTCAGCGACGAAGTGCTGACGGAGACCATCCGCTCGCAGGAAGCCCGCTGGTATCGCTTCTTGACCAGCGACGACCGCTATGACGCAGACCGCGTGCAATATGACCAAGAGCTGCTCCGCCGCTTCTATGTGTCGAACGGCTATGCCGATTTCCAGGTGAAATCCGCTGTCACCGAGTTGACGCCGGATAAACAGGGCTTCTACCTCACCTACACCATCGAGGAAGGCAAGCAATACCGCTTCGGCAACATCAAGCTGGATAACCGTCTCAGCGGCTCCGACAGCAAACCGCTGGAAACCGCCATCACCTCCAAGACCGGAGAGGTCTATAACTCCCAACAGGTTGAGGAAACCGTTGATAAGATGGTCACCAACCTGGGCGATCAGGGCTTCGCATTCGTCGAAGTCTCGCCTGAAGTAGACCGCGATGTGAACAACAGCCTCATCAACCTCACCTTCCGCATCAACGAAGGCCCGCGCGTTTACGTCGAGCGCATCAACATCAATGGCAACGTGCGCACGCTGGATGAAGTCGTCCGCCGCGAATTCCGCCTTGCCGAGGGGGACGCCTATAATACCTCCAAGCTTCGCCGCTCCGAGCAGCGCATCAACAACCTCGGCTATTTCGAGAACGTCAAGGTCGAAGAAAAGCGTGGCTCCGCACCGGATAAGATCGTGCTCGACACCAACCTGCAGGAACGCTCCACCGGTGAATTGACCTTCGGCGTCGGTTTCTCGACCGCTGACGGCCCCTTGGCGGATGTCGGCATCCGCGAGAAGAACCTGCTCGGTCGTGGTCAGGACTTGCGCGCACGCGTCATGGCCGCCGCTGAACGCCAGCAGATCGACCTTGGCTTCACCGAGCCCTACTTCATGAACCGCGATATCGCGGCGGGCTTCGACCTTTACCGCATCGATCAGGATTTGCAGCAGGAAAGCTCCTTCGAACGGCAGACCACGGGCGGAACGCTTCGTGCGAACTATGCCCTCAGCGAGCGTTGGCGCCATACGGTCAACTATAACCTGCGCCAAACCAACATAACCGATGTCGACCCGACC
>VGDC01000231.1 GCA_016869895.1 Alphaproteobacteria bacterium | reverse complement strand
TGCCCGTATCTTGCGGTTTCTGTGTTTCGTGGAAAGCATGGATGCGGGTCGCGGCAAGGCGCAATGCCTCGCGCACCGGCGCAGGGCAGCGGGAGCGGATTTCCGCGCGTTGCTCGGCAGTGAAAGCCAGTGCACCTTCCGTGAGGGTGAGTTTGTCGAACTGCGCGGTCAGTGCCGCCACTGCTGCATCGCCTTCTCGGCGCACACGCGTGATGATATCCGTCACCACGCCGCGCACATCGGCGGCCACTGCGTCACGGTCAGCCAGAAAATCCTCGAACTGTGCGGCGAAATCCGCCGCATCACTACGCAGCACGCGCACCATGGCTCGCCTCCCTGAACTTCTCCACCCAGCCCTTGAGCGTTTCGCTACGGGTCTTGAAAGCTGTGCGGTTCACGATAAGGCGCGAAGAGATTTCCGCCAGCACTTCCACTTCTTTGAGGCCATTGGCGACCAACGTGTTACCGCTGGAGACCAAATCGACGATATGCCCCGTGAGGCCGAGTTTGGGCGCAAGTTCCATGGCGCCGTTCAGCTTGATGCATTCGGCTTGCACACCGTAAGCCGCGAAATGGCGGCGCGTGACTTCAGGGTATTTCGTGGCGATGCGCAGATGGCTCCAACGCTGGGGGGCATAACCCTCTGCTTCCGTCACAGGTGCAGCGACGCTCAAGCGGCATTTGCCGATGCCGAGGTCGAGCGGTGCATAGATATCGGGGTAATCATATTCCATCAGCACATCGCTACCGCAAATGCCGATTTGCGCGGCGTTGAAGGCCACGAAGGTTGCCACGTCGAAGCTGCGCACACGGATGAGATTCACATGGGGCAGATTGGTGGCGAATTGCAACGCGCGGCTTTTCTCATTGAAGAAATCCGCTTCCGGCACGATGCCCACCGCTTCCAGCATGGGAAGCAGCTCATCGAGAATCCGGCCTTTCGGCAGCGCGATGGTGATGGTATCTTTATCGGTCATGGTTCTGGTTTAGGGTGTTAACAGTGTTCGTACACTCGGCAGCCGAGGCGAGACGCGCGGAGTGTACACTAAAGTACATGAGCACGTCGAGTCCGAAGGATAACAACGTGTACGGACGCTGGAAACATCCTAATGGATTCGTTCAATCCGCGCGCCGCAGGCACCCAGCTTCTCTTCCAGCATCTCATAGCCACGGTCGAGGTGATAGATGCGGTTGATGGTCGTTTCGCCCTTCGCCGCCAATGCCGCGAGCACGAGGCTCACCGAAGCGCGCAGGTCGGTCGCCATCACTTCAGCGGCAGTCAGTTTCTCTGCGCCGCGAATCATCGCCGAATGCCCATGCACCACGACTTTCGCGCCCATGCGCGCCAGTTCCGGCACATGCATGAAGCGGTTCTCGAAGATGTTCTCGGTGATGAGCGACGAGCCATCCGCCACTGCCAGCATCGCCATGAACTGCGCCTGCATATCGGTCGGGAAACCGGGGTGCGGCTGGGTCTGGATGTCGATTCCCTTCAGCTTGCCGTTGCTGGTGGCGCGCAGGCCACGGGCGGTAGAGGTGATGGTCACCCCCGCTTCCTCGAATTTCTCGATGACCGCTTCCAGCTGGCTCACATCGCCGCCGATAAGCTCGATATCGCCTCCGGTGATGGCCGCAGCGGCCATATACGTCCCCGTTTCGATACGGTCAGGCAACACGCGGTGCTCCGCGCCATGCAGGCGATCCACGCCTTTCACCACCAAACGATCCGTGCCGATGCCCTCGATTTTCGCGCCCATGCTGACGAGGCAATGGGCGAGATCGCCGATTTCCGGCTCGCGCGCGGCGTTATTGATGATGGTCGTGCCTTTGGCGAGCGTCGCCGCCATCAAAGCGTTCTCGGTCGCGCCGACGGAGACTTTATCGAACTGGATTTCCGCGCCATGCAAGCCATTCGGCGCAAGCGCATGGACGTAACCTTCTTCAAGGCGGATTTCCGCGCCCATCGCCGAAAGCGCGTAAAGATGCATATCGATGGGGCGCGTGCCGATGGCGCAACCGCCGGGCAGCGACACTTTCGCATCTCCGAAGCGCGTCAACAACGGCCCAAGCACCACCACAGAAGCGCGCATCTTGCTGACGAGTTCATAAGGCGCGACAAGGCTGGTGATGTTTGCAGCGTTGAGGGTATAGGTGCAGCCCTGCCCCACTTTGCACGGGCCGGATTCGATGGCCACGCCATGTTGCTCCAGCAGCTTCGCCATCATGTTCACATCGGCCAGTTGCGGCACGTTGTAAAGCGTCAGCGTCTCTTCGGTCAGCAGGCTTGCGGCGAGTAATTTGAGCGCGGCGTTCTTCGCGCCGCTGATGATGATTTCGCCCTTCAGCGGGACGCCGCCGGTGATACGTAGCTTATCCACTTATTTCGCCACCGTCAGAGATTCGATGCGCGGCAGGGTCACACCCGTCTGCTTCATGTATTTGCCCTTGCGGTCGCCGTAGGACACTTCGCAGGAGCTATCCGCTTTCAGGAACAGGAACTGGCACGCGCCCTCATTGGCATAGATTTTCGCAGGCAGCGGCGTGGTGTTGCTGAACTCCAGCGTCACATGGCCTTCCCATTCGGGTTCCAGCGGGGTGACGTTGACGATGATGCCGCAGCGGGCATAGGTCGATTTACCGACACAAATCACCAGCGTATCGCGCGGAATGCGGAAATATTCTACCGTGCGCGCCAGCGCGAAGCTGTTCGGCGGAATGATGCACACATCCGTCTTGCGGTCAACAAAACCCTTATCGGAGAAGGCCTTAGGGTCAACGGTCGCAGAATCGACATTGGTGAAGATCTTGAATTCATCGGCGACGCGCGCGTCGTAACCATAGGAAGAAACGCCGTAGGAGATAACGTTCTCGCGGCTCAGATGTTCCACGAACGGCTCGATCATGCCGTGTTCGGTGGCCATTTTGCGTATCCAGTGGTCGGGAAGGATGCCCATGCGCTGCCTCGGATTTCTTGAGAGATGATGTGATGCAGCAGTTTTAGCCGCTTACGCACCCAAAGGGAAGGAAAAACTTCTCTGCAGCCGCGTTCAGCGGCCTTTGGAAGGGCCACCCGATGACGAGGCGAATCCCGCCCAGCGGCCTTTGGCTTTTTTGCGCTTTCCCGTCAGGCGGTTGCGGGTCTTGTCGGAACGCTCCGTCCACGACATTTCCTCGTCATCCGGCTCGCGCACCTCTGGCGGCAGGGAATCATCCCCCGTCGGCGCGGCGATGGCGCTACCCACACCGCTGGATTCATGCTGCCATGCCATCAGGTTGATGAGGTGGTGGCGTTTGCCGCGCGTCACCGCGCAGCATTTCTTCTCTTGGCGGGAGGTGTGGTGGTTGTGGGTGGGCGGGCAATCGGTCATGCCTCGTCCCCCTCGGCATCCGCATCGCGCGCTGCTCCCGCCTGCTTCCGGCGCAGCAAGTTCTCGCGCAACGCGCTTTTATGGCGCTTGCGTCGCTCGTCCCGCTCCGGCGATTGCCCTTGCGGCTTGGGGGATGGATGCTCTTGCGTCTCGCGCATTCTCTGCGTTTCCTCTTATGGGGAAGAGGATATTTTATCGCTCGGCTTCACGAAATAGAAATCTTCGCTTGCAATCTTAAAAACTCTGTGGCTTTTATGGTGGCCTTGTTACAGATGCTGCCGCTGTAGCTCAGTGGTAGAGCACGTCATTGGTAATGACGGGGTCGGAAGTTCGATTCTTCTCAGCGGCACCAGTAACCACAAGGCTTTGAAGCCTGTCCTTAATACCCTTCCCTTTAGACTTGCGCTGTTTTTGCGCTGTTAGCTCAATACCAGATACGGTATTGCGAAGGACATCCATATTGGTCTTAAGGTAATGTTTCGTAGTCG
>VGDC01000230.1 GCA_016869895.1 Alphaproteobacteria bacterium | reverse complement strand
CCTATGCAATGCCGCGCTCCCGCTGAGGAGACCATCCGCAATCTGGAGCGTATCCTCGCGCGGGAAAATGCTCCAAAAGGGCAATCAACAACACGCAAGAAAGGTCACGACTCGCGCAAAGAAAGTTTCCAGAAATCGCTCCACTGGTTCGAAAAAGCGGCGGCGCAGGGTTATACGCCTGCCGAGGAAGTACTGGCAATAAATTATATCGTCGGCCGTGGCGTGGAGAAGAACACGGATAAAGGCAGAGAGATTGCCATGCGGCTTTTCGAGCGAGGGGAGCCAGAGGCAATCAACCTGCTGGCCATGCTTGTTTCAAAAGAGCAAAGCAAGTCTGAACAGGCAGCTGAAAGGCATGCGTGGTTGCTACTCGCGAAATCGCTGGGACAACCGAATGGAATGAATATCGAGCTGCAGGAAGCGGAGTTATCCGACGAGGAACTTGCGCAAGCGCGGAAGAAAGCGGAAGAACTGACCGCGACTTACGCCCCGCTTTTCGGCAGCAAGCCTAAACAGTAGTGTGGCAAGCAGAATCCGCACCACGCTTCATATATATAAGCGTGTGGTGCGGATTTAGTTTTCCCCAATGCTCACTGCGCCGTCCAGCCGCCGTCGATGGAGATGGATGTTCCGGTGATGGAGCGCGCGTCATCGCCTGCGAGGAACACGGCGAGCGCGCCGATCTCTTCTACAGTGACGAACTCCTTAGTCGGCTGTTTCTCGGAAACGAGTTTTAGCTTCTCTTCCGCAGGGGATGTGCCGTTCTGTTTGGCGCGGTCGTCGATCTGCTTCTGCACCAGCGGGGTCAGCACCCAGCCGGGGCAGATGGCATTGGCGGTGACACCGAATTCGGCGGTCTCCAATGCGGTGACTTTGGTCAAGCCGACGATGCCGTGTTTGGCGGAGACATAAGCCGATTTTCCTTTGCTGGCGACGAGACCATGGGCGGAAGCAATGTTGATGACGCGCCCCCATTTGCGCTGCTTCATGCCGCCCAGAACTGCATGGGTCAAGTGGAAGGCGGAGGAGAGATTGATGGCGATGACGGCGTCCCATTTCGCGCTCGGGAAATCCTCGATATTATCGACATGCTGGATGCCCGCGTTATTCACGATGATGTCCACCGCGCCGAAGGTGCTTTCCGCTTCCGCGACCATGGCATCGATCTGCTCCGGCTTGGTCATGTCGGCGGCGTTATAGATGGCTTTCACGCCGAAATCCTTCTCGATGGCGAGGCGGTCTTTTTCTATCTGCGCGGCATCGCCGAAACCGTTCAGCACGATATTCGCGCCGACGCGCGCGAAGGCATGGGCGACACCCTGCCCGATACCGCTGGTGGAGCCGGTGACGATGACGGTTTTGCCGGAAAGTGTACCCTTGGACATGGAAGCCTCCTGTGGATGAAAATCGCCGATATTGGGAACCCATTTCGGTGAATTGTCAATGCGTCATAATGCTTGCCGCGAAGCACAATTTCTTCTATTCTACGGGGATTGCCAGTGCGCCGCAGCAGACGCTGCGATTTGATGAGTCCCCTCTGACCATCATATGCCACGGCGAGACTGTCCGAGTGGAAGCACTCACATCCGCAACGCCACACACCGATGGCCGAAAGCACTTCCTGACACATTCCACTCCTGACAGTATCCTGAACACATTGGAGCTTAGCATCGCCTATGACGCAGACCGTTTCCGTTTCCCTCGAAACCCTCATTCAATACGCCACCCTGCACCGCCAAGTGCGCAAAGCCGTGGCGGCTGAAAAAGCCATCGATACCCTCTCCGCTGACCAACAACGCGCGGCCACCAGCCTGAACGAATTCATCGGCGGTGTCGCCGACCTTTCCGGCGTGGAACTTTCCGGCATGGATTTGTCTTTGGTGAATCTGGAGAACGCCATCATGAAAGAAGCGCGCCTCATCGGCACGAATCTGGAAGGCGCGCATCTGAACGGCGCGACCTTCGAAGGCGCGAACCTCGACAAGGCGAATCTCTCCAACACGAACCTGCGCGGCGCGGATCTGCAATGGTCGACGCTGCGTGAAGCGAAACTCGATGGTGCGGATCTGCGCACGTCTAACCTCGCGCATATCACCGCACCGAAATCCAGCTGGGTGAAGGTCGATGCACGACAGACGAACCTGACCGATGCACAGCTGGCGGAAGCGGTTCTGGAAAGCGCCGACCTGCGCGATTCCGTGTTGCGCTATGCCCGTTTCAACCACGCGAATCTGCGTTGGGCGAACATCGAACATTCGCAGATCGAAGGCATCCATTTCGATGGCGCGGATCTTTCCGGCACGTTGCTGGACACCGGCTCGCACACCGCCACCGTCGATGCAAACGACCCAAAGCGTAACGTTGCGTGAGAGCATGAAAAGTCTTTGATGGAAGGACTTGCGCAACGATGATGACTTCCATTCCCACCCTTCCCGATACCATGAACGCCATCTCCATCCTGAACCCCGAAGGGGGTTCGGGGGAGTTGGTGTATGGCACACATCCCACACCGAAACCACGACGTGGCGAAGTGCTCATCCGTGTATCACACGCGGGTGTGAATCGCGCCGATGTGATGCAGCGCCAAGGAAAATATCCGCCACCGGAAGGGGCATCACCCCTGCCCGGTCTCGAAGTGTCAGGGCGCATCGCAGCGCTTGGCGAAGGTGTGACGCAATGGAAAATCGGCGATGCGGTCTGCGCATTATTATCCGGTGGTGGTTACGCAGAATATGCGACGACCGATGCAGGATGGGTGATGAAAATTCCTGATGGTTGGAGCTTCGAAGAAGCAGCAGGATTTCCAGAAGCGATCATCACCGTGTGGATGGCATTGCACGTCGAAGCGAACATAAAAAAAGAGGATACACTACTTCTTCATGGAGCGGCGAGCGGCATCGGATTGATTGCGACGCAATTCGCCAATCACATCGGCGCGCAGGTCATCACCACAGCGAGCGATGCGCGCAAATGCGCGGTGAGCCTTGATGTTGGAGCATCACATTCCATCAATTACCGCGAAGAGGATTTCGTTTCGCGCGTGAAATCCCTCACGAAAAATCGTGGTGTCGATGTCGTGCTCGATTACATCGGCGGTGATTATCTCAACAAGAATCTTTCCGTCATCGCGCAGGACGGACGCATGATTTCCCTTGCGTTTCTGCGTGGTGCGAAGGTGGATGATTTCAACATCGCACCGATGTTGTTGAAGCGTGTGATGTGGAAAGGAACGACATTACGCTCGCGAAGCGCAGAAGAAAAATCATTGTTCGTGCGCGATATCACGCATGCGCTGTCACCCGCTCTGACTGCGGGTTACATGAGACCACGCATCGACAGCATCTTCAAAATCGGTGATGCAAAAAAAGCACACATTCGCATGGAAGATAACTTGAATGTCGGTAAAATTATTTTAGCTATAGAATAATACTATTGTTGAATGGTATATCTAAAGGAACCTGAACTAGGAAGGATGCTATGGTTCTACCTTTAATGCCTAAAGCCACCGCCGTATGGCTGATCGACAACACCACGTTGAACTTCACACAGATCGCAAACTTCTGTGGCATGCATCCTCTCGAAGTGCAAGGCATCGCTGACGGCGAAGTCGCCATCGGCATCGTCGGCAAAAGCCCCGTCGAAAACGGACAACTCACCCGCGAAGAAATCGCACGCTGCGAAAAAGATGAGGACGCGGTTCTCACCATCGCAGATGAAGCGAAGAAATATGTCGCCAAGCGCACACGCGGTGGTCGCTATACCCCCGTCGCTCGCCGTCAGGACAAACCCGACGCGCTCGCATGGCTCATCAAGAATTATCCCGACCTGCCCGACGCCGCACTCGTGCGTCTCATCGGCACAACGAAATCCACCATTGAAGCAATTCGCAGTAAAGGCCAT
>VGDC01000229.1 GCA_016869895.1 Alphaproteobacteria bacterium | reverse complement strand
GGCGGAACCTCGGCCTGATGCTGAAGGACGGCATCCTCAAAGAGAACATCGACGGGGAGGCGGTGCTTTGGGCGCATGGGCGGTTGCTGGCGCGCAGCGAACAACGCAAGATTCTTATGGTCATCTCCGATGGCGCGCCGGTGGATGACAGCACCTTATCGGTGAATAGCGGGGCGTATCTCGATAGCCACCTGCGCGAGGTGATACATTATATACAAGGCAAGTCCGCGGTGGAGCTGCTGGCCATCGGCATCGGGCATGACGTGACACGATACTATAAACGCGCGGTGACACTGACCGACGTGAATGAATTGAGCGAAGCGATGGTGCGCGAGCTGACCGAACTCTTCTCTAATTAACACGCGCAGATGTCAAAATTCATTTTACTATATTAGAGGGGGTTAGTAGGATGGCGCGAAATACTGATTTTCACGTCCTTTTAACGCCTTGTTAAGAGTTTTGGAATAGGGTGAAGGAAAGGAGATAGAGTTCTGAGTATGACTACTGCTGGAAAAACACGACGTTACGCGACCGCCATGCACCCGTCCATCGGTGCGGCACTCGCAGGGACGTATCGCTTCGCCTCGGAAGAGCAGGCGCGCCAGCAGCTGAACATCTTCCGCCAGCATTTCGTGCTTTCCAAGCATCAGGGCGCAGACTCCCATGAGAACAATATCCTTTTGTGGATAAAGGGTTACGAGGTGACCACCGCCGAAAAAGCCAATGGCTGGACGGGGAATTATTGCGCCATCGGCATCGTGAAAAAACCGGATGGCAAGTTCTCGCTGGAAGCGAAAAAGCTGGAATCCGACCTGAAATTCCACCCGCAACGGCAGCGTCCCACGCACAAACACCCGAACTGGGGACACCCCATCCTGCGCAGCGTGAAGAAAAAACGCATCTATGCGACGGTGGAAGCAGCGCAGGCCGAACTGCAGCTGCTGCATGAGGAATACCCAGAAGTCACCATACCCCTCACGAATAAGCTTTACCTCATCATCTACAGCCGCCAGCAGACGCCCCCCGCGCAGAAATTCGTGCTGGAAGTGAAGGTGGACGACGATGGCGGGTTCTACATCGATTCCTACGCCAACGAATACCGCGCGCAAGCAGGTGCCGAGGCGACGCAAGAGGAAGCCGCTCCTGCCCCTGCCGATGCGAAGAAGAAGACCGAAGATGCGGGTTACTTCACGTCCATGGTGGCACTTAAGCGCAGCCGCAAGAAGAACACCCGCCCTAAACCCGGCGCAGGCGTTTCCCGCCAGCAACCGCAGGACGACGACCACGAAGCCAAAGCCGAGAGCTGACGCTTTCTCCCTCTTTCCCCTCCAGTCATTGAATGCTCGGCCAGTTATGTTGCGCCGCAGGTTTGACAATTCAGGCAAATATATGCATAGTGGCTCACCTCCAATGCAGAGGTGAATCGATAATCAATAAAGAGAGACTCCGCATGAGCAATTCCTTCGTCGATCCGCTTGATAATCCCGTAGTTCGCCAGAACGCCGCGACCATCCGCGAATTCACCGGCGGAGTGGATGTAAAGCTGGCTGTCACCCTTGGTTCCGGCGTTGGCCCTCTGGCCGATGCGCTGACGGATGTGAAACGCCTTTCTTACGATAAACTCGCTGAATTCCCCCGTCCGACCGTGAGCGGTCATGCGGGTGAGCTGATTTTCGGCTACCTCGGCAAAGCACCGGTCATCCTGCTGAAAGGCCGCGAGCACCATTATGAGCGTGGCAATACCAAAGCTATGGCCGTGCCGCTGCGCTCGCTGAAAGCCGCTGGCGTGGAGACCATCCTCCTCACCAACGCGGCGGGCAGCTTGAAGCACGAGAATGCCCCCGGCTCCATCATGCTCATCGACGACCATATCTTCTTCTCGGTCAACAACCCGCTGACGGGCGAGCAGGGTGATAACCGCTTCGTCGATATGTCGCAGGCCTATGACCTCGACCATCAGGAAAGCCTGAAGGCGGAGGCGAAAGCACTGGGCATCACGTTGCCGCAGGGCGCATATATGTGGTTCCCTGGCCCGAACTTCGAGACCCCTGCGGAAATCCGTGCGGCACAGGTGCTGGGCGCAAGTGCGGTCGGCATGTCCACCGCGCCGGAGACCATCCTTGCGCGCCATTGCGGTTTGCGCGTGGCTGGCCTCTCCGTTATCACCAACCTCGGCGCGGGCATGGGCAAGACCGACCTGAGCCATGAGCAGACGGTGCGTGTTGCGGCGCAGGCGACCGAGAACATGAAGAAACTGGTGACGGCATTCGCGCAGAAATTCGCCGCCATCGCCGCCGCTGCCTGATACAAAAACGAACAAAAAACATAATAATGCATGAGCAATAAAGGGATAACCGTATGCTTTTTCAGGATGTAATCGCCCAGAAGCGTGATGGCAAAGTGCTGTCGCGCGAAGCCATCGAATTCATGGTGGAGGGAATCGCCACCAACACCGCCAGCGAAGGGCAGGTGGCCGCATTCGCCATGGCCGTGTTCCTGAACGGCATGGAGGCTTCCGAATCCGTCGCACTCACCCGCGCGATGACCGAAAGCGGCCTTATCATCGACTGGTCGAAAGAAGGCCTGAAAGGCCCCGTGGTGGACAAGCACTCCACGGGTGGCATCGGCGATAAGGTGAGCCTGATGCTCGCGCCGATGGTGGCAGCCTGCGGTGCGCATGTGCCGATGATTTCCGGTCGCGGCCTCGGCCACACGGGCGGCACGCTGGATAAGCTGGAGAGCATTCCCGGCTATACGGTCGGCCAGCCAGTCGAGCAATTCAAGAAAATCGTCGCGGAAGTCGGCTGCGCCATCGTCGGCCAGACGGGTGACCTCGCCCCCGCCGACAAACGCCTGTATGCCGTGCGCGACGTGACCGCGACGGTGGAATCCATCCCCCTCATCACCGCATCCATCCTGTGCAAGAAGCTGGCTTCTGGCTTGCAAGCGCTGGTGATGGACGTGAAAACGGGCAGCGGCGCATTCATGCAGCGCATGGAAGATTCGCTGGAACTCGGCCAGAGCATCGTGGATGTGGCGGCGGGTGCAGGTCTGCCCACCACCGCTTTCATCACCGAAATGGGTCAGCCGCTGGGCACGACCGCTGGCAACGCGCTGGAAATCGCAGAGACCGTCGAATTCCTGACCACCAAAGACCGCGACCCGCGCTTGCTGGAAGTGGTGTTGACGCTGGGTGCGGAAATGCTGGTGCTGGGCGGCTTGGCGGCGGATGCCAGCACGGCGCGTGCGCAGTTGATGGCGGCGCTGGATTCCGGCAAAGCGGCGGAAGTCTTCGGCAAGATGGTGACCGCCATGGGCGGCCCGAAGGATTTCATGGAGAAATCCGAAAGCTACCTGCCGAAAGCCAAAGTCACATTGGAAGTATTCCCCGAAGAGGAATCTGTGGTAAAATCCATCGATACCCGCGAAGTGGGCATGGTGGTGCTGCGCATGGGCGGTGGTCGCGCGATTCCTTCGGATGTCATCGACCATTCCGTGGGATTGACGAAGCTTGCCGCGCTCGGCGCGACGGTGAACGCATCGCAGCCTATCGCGGTGGTGCACGCCGCTTCGCAGGAAACGGCTGAACGCGCAGCCAAGGAATTGAAAGCGGCTTATGCCTTTGTGCCCGCAAGCGTGGCCGTGGCGAAACCGGAAATCGTCCATCACCGTCTGGCGACCGCAGGTGCGGCGACCCAGCGTAAAGCGGGCTGAACAGGAGAACAGGATGCGTAAGGATAGACGAGCGTTCATTTTGATGCTGGATAGCTTCGGCGTAGGTTCTGCGCCGGATGCGGACGTGTTCGGCGATGTCGGTTCCGATACCTATGGCCATATCGCCGATGCTTGCGCGTTGGGGAAGGGCGATAAGGAAGGCCTGCGCAGCGGTGCATTGAAGGTG
>VGDC01000228.1 GCA_016869895.1 Alphaproteobacteria bacterium | reverse complement strand
CCCAGTGGATAACCGCCGCCTGCTGAAGGAGGTGATGCTGAAACTCATCGCCGTAGCGCGGATAGACGGCGAGTTGGACGATGCGAAACGCCGGTTCCTGCTGCGTATATCCGATGCCTTCGGATTGCGTTCCCGTGCGGTGGCGCGGCTGCTGGCGAAGAAATCGGTCAATGCCAATCCCTATGACGTGCTGAAGGTGAAGCGCAACTGGACTGACCGCCAGATTCGCCATGCTTACCTTCAGCTCATCCGCGATTCCCATCCCGACCGCGTGCAGGCGCGTGGCGGCAGCAAAGAGGCGGTGGAGGCCGCTTCGCAGCATATGGCCATGCTGAATGCCGCCTATGCGCGCATCTGCGAGGAGCGCGGCTTGAAGGGCGAATCCGCCTGAATCCATGCCGCAGCGCGGCAACGATATGTTTTGACTAAACCCCCGCCTTCACGCATATTCCCGACTTCACCACGTTAATTGGGCTGGCCGTGAAGAAAACCCTGACTCCCTTCCATATGTTCCTGCTCTTCCTCACGATTCTGTGTTGGTCGGGCTATTATGTCGCAGGGCGTTTCGCGCTTGATGCCTTCCCGCCCTTCTTCGTCACTTTCCTGCGTTTCGCGCTGCTCGCGCTCGTGCTGCTGCCGTTCTATGGCTGGCCGAAGATTCCCTTCTGGCAGATCGCCGTGCTTTCCCTGTTGCTCGGTGTGGTCAACTTCGGCTTCGGCCTTGCCGCGCTCGGCTGGGGGCTGGACATCCCCAGCACCATCGTCGTCTCGCAGCTTTCCGTGCCGCTTTCCTGCGTCTTCGGGGCGATATTGCTCGGCGACAGGCTGGGAAAATGGCAAAGCTCCGGCCTTGCGGTGGCTATGCTCGGCGCGGTGTTCATCGCGGGCACGCCCAACGTCTCCAGCCATTTCGGCGCGTTCCTCACCATGCTGCTCGCCTCCGCCAGCTGGGGGCTTGCCAATATCCTCATGAAGAAATTCGGTGAGATGAAGATCATGCCGTTCCTCGGCGCCTTGTCGCTCCTTTCCGCCATTCCGCTGCTGATTCTGTCGATGATTTTCGAAACGGGGCAGGTGGAAGCCTTGCAGACCATCGGTTGGCGCGAAGGCTTCGGCATCCTCTATCTCACCTTCGCCGCCACGCTCGGTGCCTATGCCTTGTGGTATTTCCTGCTCCACCGCTACCTCGCCAGCCAGATTACGCCTGTGACCATGCTCACGCCGTTCCTCTCCTTCACGCTGGCGTGGATTTTCCTCGGCCAAGGAATCAGCTTGCAGGTTGCCATCGCGGGGGCTATTACCATGGCCGGAGTGGCGATGATCACCTTCCGCCAGCCGCGCATCGCCATGTTGGGTAAGATCGGGCTGATTCGCCGGAAGCGGAATAAAGCCCAGTAAATGCCCGTAATTCCAGCTTAAGAAAGCGCGCTCATGAGCCTGCGCCACATCCTTTATGCACTCATCGTCACCTTCTGCTGGGGGGCGAATTTCGTCGCCGCGAAAAAGGGGTTGGAGCATTTCTCGCCCTATTTCATGCTCGCCATCCGCTTTGCCGCCGTTTGGCTGGTCATGCTGCCCTTCTTCTGGAAACGCACCATCCGCTTCCGCTTCATCTTAGAAATGTCCTTCGTGCTCGGCACCCTCCATTTCGGGCTGGTCTTCGCGGCGATGGCGTATGGCATCGACATTCCCACGGCGGTCATCACCGTGCAGCTGGGCGTTCCCTTCTCCTGCATGCTCAGTGCCATGCTGTTCAAGGATAAGCTGGGGCCTTGGCGCACCTTCGGGCTGGTCGTGGCCTTCATGGGCATGATTCTCATCGCGGGCACACCCAATGTGGTGGAGCATTTCATTCCCTTCTGCATGGTCATGGCGGGGGCGTTCTGCTGGGCGGTGTCGAATGTCATGATGAAGAAGGAAGGCCGTTTGAAGGTGATGGAGCTGGTCTGCTGGCAGTCCGGCGTGTCGGCGGTCATGCTGTTCCTCACCTCGCTCGTGTTTGAGACTGGCCAGATGGAGCAGATAAGCGATGTGCCGGGTCTGGTGGTGCTGGCCATCTCCTTCTCCGCGCTCATCTCCACCGTCGTCGCCTATGGCCTGTGGTATCACCTGCTCACCCAGTGCGATGTGTCGCGCATCGCGCCGTTCAACCTGCTCGTGCCGCTCTTCGGCATCGCCGTGGGGCAGATATTCTATCCGGAGCATCTGCCCGCGCAGATCATCATCGGCGGCTTGATTACCCTCGTGGGTGTGGCTATCATCGTCTTGCGCAGGCCGCGACTGGCGGAGGTCTTCATCCGGCTGGGGCGTAAACACAAGGAATCGAACGACGCATGACCCTCATTTCCCGTCCATCGCCGAACCATGATTCGCGCAACGGTATGGCGGTGGATACGCTGGTCATCCATTTCACGGGTATGCGCACGGCGGAAGAAGCGTTGGAGCGGCTCACCGATCCTGCATCCAAAGTCAGCGCCCATTACACCATCGATGAAGACGGCACGGTTTATTCCCACGTTGCGGAATCCGAGCGGGCATGGCACGCGGGTGTCAGCCATTGGCGCGGACGGGACGGGGTGAACGCCTTCTCCATCGGCATCGAGCTGGTCAATCCGGGTACGGAATTCGGCTATCGCGCCTTCCCGAAATCCCAGATGGTCGCGCTGGCGGAGCTGGCGCAGGGCATCCTTTCCCGCCATGCCATCCCCGCGCGTAATGTCGTCGGCCATTCCGACGTCGCGCCCACCCGCAAGGACGACCCCGGACACCTCTTCGACTGGCCTTGGCTGGCGCAGCAGGGCATCGGCCTCTGGCCGGATTTTCCATACCGCTCCATCAGCAACATCAACCTGTTGCGGCTGGGCGATGTGGGTGAGCGCGTTGCTTCCCTCCAGCGGCGATTGCAGGATTATGGCTATAAACTCCCGCAATCGTCTGAATTCTGCGCAGAAACGCATGCCGCAGCGGTCGCCTTCCAATTACACTTCCGTCCACAGGAATTTTCAGGTATATGGGATGGAGATGCCGATGCTCGGCTAGACGAACTTTTGACTGCGGCACGCTAATTCTATGGAATTAATCAAGAATATCTTCAGTTGGAAGGCCTTCGTCGCCATCATTCCGCTGGTCTTCGTCTATCAGATCGCCATGATTTTCGACGATTTCATCTCCCAGCAAGGCTATGACGGCAACGCCCATAAAGAAGCCTATATGTCCTACACCACCTATTTCTTCTTGGTGAAGGTCATCTGCGGGCTCATCATCGCGGCGGCATTCCTGCTGCCGCTCGAGAAATGGCCGGGCATGGGCGATGCCAAAGCCATCCGCCCCGAAGATCAGGATAATGTGACGCTCACGAACTGCCACATGCTCGTGGTCGGTGGGCTGTACATCGCCCTCATCCTGCTCACGATGATTCTCAACATCGGCATGCCGAGCACCACCAGCATCTAAGAAAATTACACCAGACGGTCTATAAGCCGGGTTCTGTACCCCTTGCAGGGTGACGGCCATTCATCTTACGACGATTATTACTAATACGCCTCTAGCATCCTACCCGGACTGCTGATGCGGGAACACCTATTGGCGAGCCAATGCGCAGTCCCTATTTGGATTTGCTCCCAGCGGGGTTTGCCATGCCACTTCCGTTACCGGAAGCGCGGTGCGCTCTTACCGCACCCTTTCACCCTTACCTGCCGAAGCAGGCGGTATACTCTCTGTTGCACTTTCCGTAGCGTCGCCGCCCCCGGTCATTAACCGGCACTGTTTCCCATGGAGCCCGGACTTTCCTCGGGGAAGGGAAAACCCCTCCGCGCGACCATCCGACCATCTGGTGTAAAGGGAATGTACGATTTTGCGAAAAAAATGCAAGTCTGTCATGGAAATGACACAGAAATATGCTAGA
>VGDC01000227.1 GCA_016869895.1 Alphaproteobacteria bacterium | reverse complement strand
GCTCAGCCTCGGCCTTGGTGAAGCGCATAAGATGGCGACAGGGCGTTATGCGCCCGGTGCTGAAGGTGCAGAGCTGAAAGGCGGATTCTACGGCGCGGCGGCGGAATTGAGCCGTGGCAAGGATACGCCGAGCGGCCATTGGGAAATCGCCGGTGTGCCGGTGGATTGGGACTGGGGTTATTTCCCTGACGCTCAGCCCTGCTTCCCCGCTGAACTGACGGAAGCGCTCATCCGCGAGGCGAATCTGCCCGGTATTCTCGCCGATAAACATTCCTCCGGCACGGTCGTGCTGGATGAATTCGGCGAAGAGCACATCCGCAGCGGCAAGCCTATCGTCTATACTTCCGCTGATTCGGTATATCAAATCGCCGCGCATGAAGACCATTTTGGCCTAGAGCGGCTTTATGAAGTGTGCAAAATCGCGCGCAAGCTCGTTGACCCTTATAACATCGGTCGCGTCATCGCCCGTCCGTTCAAAGGTGAAAAGGCGGGTGAGTTCAAGCGCACCAGCAACCGCAAGGATTATGCCGTTCCCCCGCCGCAGCCGACCCTGTTGGAGCAGGTGGAGACCCATGGCGGCAGCGTCATCTCCATCGGTAAAATCGGTGACATTTATGCCCATAAAGGCACGGGCAAGGAAGTGAAAGCTTCCGGCAACCCTGACATCATGGAAAAAACGCTGGAAGCCATGCGCACTGCGCCGGGCGGCAGCCTGACCTTCGCCAATTTCGTGGATTTCGACATGGAATACGGCCATCGCCGTGACGTGCCGGGTTATGCCGCCGCGCTGGAGTATTTCGACAGCCGCATCCCCGAAGTGTTAGCGCTGATGGAGCCGGGCGACCTGATATTCATGGTGGCCGACCACGGTTGCGACCCTACCTGGACCGGCACTGACCACACCCGTGAATACATCCCCGTTCTGGCCTTCGGCCCCAGCCTGCCGCCCACTAATGTGGGCTTGCGCAGCAGCTTCGCCGATGTCGGCCAGACCATCGCATCCCACCTTGAAATCCCTGCTTTGCAGCATGGAACAGACCTATTCGGAGAATTGACGCGTGTCGAAGACAAGAAAACTGCCTAAAGCCGAACTCCATGTGCATCTGGAAGGCACGGTCAGTCCCGCATTGGCGACCAAACTGGCTGCGCGCAACGGTATGAAGCTGCCTGATGGTATCTTTAAGGCCGATGGCAATTATAACTGGAATAACTTCCCGGAATTCCTGAAGAGTTACGACACGGCTTCCAGCACCATCGCCACGGCGCAGGATTTCTCCGATGTGACTTATGAATACCTCGCGTCCATCGCTCGTGAAGGCGCGATTTACGCTGAATTGACCCTCGGCCCGGATGTGGTGGCCATGTTCGGCATGGGCTACCGTGAATATCTCGATGCGGTGACGGACGGCGTTGACCGCGCCCGTCAGGAATTCGGCATCGAAGCGCGTTTCATCATCTGCATGATCCGCCATATGGGGCCTGAAAAAGCACTGGAATTGATGCATACGGTCGATAAATTCCCCCATCCGCTGGTGGTCGGCGTTGGCCTTGCAGGCAATGAAGCGATGCATCACCCCAAGGATTTCGCGCCAGCCTTCCGCATCGCCCATGAGAAGCTGAACCTCGGCTGCACCGCCCATGCGGGCGAAGTTTCTGGCCCACAGAGCGTCTGGGATGCCATCAACCACCTGCCGGTGACCCGCATCGGCCATGGCGTACGCAGCATTGAAGACCCTGAACTGGTCAAGACCCTTGCCGAGCGCGACATCACGCTGGAAGTCTGCCCCGGTAGCAACATCGCGCTGAGCGTGTACCCCGATTTCGCCTCCCACCCGTTGCGCAAGCTCTATGACGCGGGCGTGGTCGGCAGCATCAATTCCGACGACCCGCCGTTCTTCTGGACGGATCTGGCGAAGGAATATGACACCGCGCATGAGAAATTCGGCTTCACCGAAAGCGAGTTGGTCGCCGTGACCCGCCGCGCCGTGGAGACGAGCTTCGCTGATGCGGGGTTGAAGGCTGATTTACAACGCAAAATCGACGAAGCCATCGCCGCCTGAGCCAAAGCCGCTCCAAAGGCTTGCCCAGCCTGTGGATTGTCATAAAACTATCATCAAATTCCACAAGCCTGCGATGTGCGATTCTGGTACATTGTAAGCGTGTTCCTGTGCGCTTTCCGGGAGATTGGCCAGATTTGGCTGGTTTTTCACCGGAAGATGTCCTAAAAGGGCGGCGAGTTGGGAATGGAAGTGCATACCAGACCAATAAAACAAATATCCCGTGGCAGGAATGGGTGAATGCCATGGAAGATGAGTTGGTTGACTGCCCGAATGATGACTGCACGTGTGGAGCGTGAATGAGCATTTTGGATCAATGGCAGGATCGTTGGGATTTCTCTGTTTATAACCATGAACAGAGATTCCAGACCAAACTCGTAACTAAACGCCAATTCTTCACCAACATCGTCAACCTGCCGCTGGCGCGCATACAGAACCGTATGCTGCGTAAGGACTTGGTTGAAAAAGGCATGGAAACCAAGGGTTTCGATGCTTCCGCCTTCCGTTTCGTCGATGATGTTCTGATCGGTGCGGGTGGTGGACAGGTCGTGCGCTCCTTCGCACTGGCCTACAACAGCAACAAGCAATTCCGCGACGTGCAGAACGCTTCCCGCGCGCTGGAGGGCTTCGGCATGACCGCCGAGACCCATGACGATTCCCCAACTCTGCTGAGCGAAGAGATCATCGCAGGCCGCAAGGAAGGCCTGTATCGCCTGGTCAATAACTCCGCCAAAGCCGCCGATATGCTCGACCAGTTCGTGCATGGCAAGCTGGAGATCAACCCCACGAACGTCTCCCAGTTGAAAGGCCATCTGGACGCGCTGGCGAATGTCTGCGATGAGAAAGCCGCGCTGCTGGAGAGCTATGAAGGCCTGCGCGACCCCGCCAATAAAAACAAAGACGATGGCAACAAGGCCTCCGGCTATGTGCGCGATGTGATGCGCCTCGACACCATCAACACCCCACGTCAGGCGCAGATTCTGGCGGGCTTCCTTTCGGCTGTGATGGTTGATTCCGCTACCGCACTTGGCACGGAGATGTACATTCCACAGGGCGACATCTTCCTGCCGCCGGAAGAAAGCATCAAGCTTTCCCAGTTCGTCGCACAGCAGATGGAGCATCGCGGTCTGGTGCCGAACATTTCGCTGACCAGCGCCCATGAGCGTCCCTTCACGGATGTGCCCGAAGGCGCGATGATCAAGGCCATCACCGATGAGAAGGGTGAAGTGGTCGAATACCAGAAAGTCTCGAAAGAAGAGACGATGGCTTTCGCCAACGCGGTGCATGGCTACATCCGCCATAATCTCGGCAGCAAGGTCGAGAACATGCTGCGCTTCGTTGACCGCCACTTCGAGGACATCGAGAACGCCGTCGCCCGCTCGCAGGAAGACCCGATTCCTGAGCCTATCCCCGTCTGGCCGACCCATTCGGAGACCGCCGCCGCTGCCGCCGCCATTCCCGTGGGCGAGAAAATCAAGGATGTGTGGAAAGCGCGCAGCAACCTGACGCCGCATAACCTGCTGACGCAGGCTTCGCGTGTGGTCACCACCGCGGCGAAACACATCACCCGCCCCGAAGCACTCCACGAAAACAACAAACTGTTCATGCGCGCTGTCGCAGGGCAGATCGTCAGCTTCCCCGTCAAGATTCTCGATGACACGCTGAAAAGCATGCTGGAGAAGGATGCAGGCTTCGACACACTGGTGGAGCGCATCAAGACCGGTAATAAGCAGGGCAAATTCTTCGGGCCATCCGCCATCAAGGATGAGCACGGCAATAAGGCGCAGGAGTTGTTCCCGGTCATCGATAAAGACCGCTTCAAAGGCATCATGGAATCGAAGGGCTTC
>VGDC01000226.1 GCA_016869895.1 Alphaproteobacteria bacterium | reverse complement strand
ATTCCTCAAGAATCGAATAATCATAGCGCGCCCGGCGATTCTGAATCGTCGGAGAGCCGAAGACGGGTTTCTTGGTGTTCCCTTTGCCAGACATCAGAGCAACTTCAACTCTTTCAGCGTGTTGCGCACCAACTCCTGTGTGGCAGGGCTCGTGGCGACCAGCGGCAGGCGCACATCCGGTGCAGAACCGCGCATAAGGTGAGCGGCGTATTTCACAGGGCCGGGGCTGGATTCGCAGAAGAGCGCATTGTGCAAAGGCACGAGCGGCTGGTGCAGACGCAAGGCTTCCGCATAATCCCCGCGCTCGGTGGCTTCCTGCACCGCCACGACGTGTTTGGGCGCGAGGTTCGAGGTGACGGAGATAAGGCCTTTTCCGCCTTGGGCATTGAAGCCAATGGCGGTCATATCCTCGCCCGAAAGCTGGATGAAGCGATCACCGACGCGAGCACGCAGGGTGAGAGGGCGCGTCAAATCACCTGTCGCGTCCTTGATGCCGAGGATGTTGGGGATGCTTGCCAGACGCTCGAAGGTCTCATCCGTGATGTTCACCGTGGAGCGGCCAGGGATGTTATAGACAAAAAGGGGAATATCGACGGATTCGGCCACCGCCTTGAAATGCTGGAAAAGTCCTTCCTGCGTGGGTTTGTTATAATACGGGGCGACGACCAAAGCAGCATCCGCGCCCGCTTTCTGGGCATGCTGCGTCAGCTGGATGGCTTCTTCCGTGCTGTTGGAGCCCGTACCCGCCATAACCGGTACTTTCCCGCCCGCGCCTTCGATGCACAGCTCCACCACGCGCATGTGCTCCGCATGGGAAAGGGTGGGTGACTCGCCCGTGGTGCCGCAAGGCACAAGGCCGTGAATCCCCTGTTCCACCTGCCATTCGACAAGCGACTGGAATGCCTTCTCATCCACTTTCCCGTTGGAAAACGGTGTGATAAGCGCGGTAAGAACCCCATGGAAACGGGACTGGATAGACACGGAAGACCTCGGTTTTGATGTGGCAGTGGAAAAAACTGGCATAAGACTAGCCATTCCGAAAATAATAGCAAACCCTTTCCGTCTGCCAAAAGGCATTTGAGGCTTGATTCTTCGGACGGGCTTGTTTATAAGGTCTTTCGTGTCGGGGCATAGCGCAGTCTGGTAGCGCATCTGGTTTGGGACCAGAGGGTCGGGAGTTCGAATCTCTCTGCCCCGACCATCTTAAAATTCTCCCTCCCCCTTTTCCCTGCCTTTGCTTACCTTTCAGGGAGTTCCCATGTCCGCCAGCAAGAAGATAAAAAAGGGCATATCTCTTTATCAGGAGAAGAAATACCAGCAGGCGGTCGGGCTTTTCAAAGAAGCACTGGTAATCGATCCTCGCGCAGCAGAAGCGCATTATTACATGGCATTGCTGTCCAGCATCGGCGGTAATGCTTCGGCATCTATGCATTTTTTTGATAATGCGTTGGCGATTGAACCCAACAATGCCGCTTATCATTTTGACAAAGGACGTTTGCACGAACTTCTCGGAGATATCCCCAAAGCAGTCGAGCGTTACTACAGCGCCGTTCTTCAAACGCCTGAAAATAACGACTACTGCCAGAATCTGATAAATGTCATTCGCAAATTGCGCTTCCATGCGCCTAATCCGCAACTTCTCGTGACACTGAATGCATTGATGACGCGACCAAAAATCGACGGCAGCTCAGCGATGTACTCGTGGACCTCGTTATATCTGCTTTCACCTGAGTTTTTGCTGCTTAAGCAGGGCGCCACCGAGGGCGCGGCAATAGAAAACCACTTGTGTCTACAGGAGCCGTTGCTCATAAATGCAATGGCCTATAACACGCTACAAGAGGCAAGCCTGGAAGACACACTTGTCACACTCCGCAAGAAATTGTCTTCCGCCGCACTAAACCAAAATATGGTGCTTTTCCTGACTGCAATGGCACAACAATGCTTCATGAACGAATATATCTGGGAGGTTACAGCGGAGGAGGAAGCTCGCATTATTACCCTTCGCCAAACCGCCGAAGCAGGGAATGCAACTCTCGCAGAATTGCTCTTGCTGGCAACCTATCAGCCGTTATTCAGCATCAGAAATATTGAATTATACCAAGGTTCGATGAATGATAACGAAATCAGCGCTCTAGTATGGCGTAGACAAGTTTCTGAACCCAAACGCGAGGCCGAAATAAAAAAGACTCTAACTTCATTAACGCCCATAGAAGATGAAGTATCGGCGAAGGTGCAGGCTCAGTACGAAGAGAATCCCTACCCACGCTGGGATGAGATGAACCTGTACCAAGCGAGGGAATTTAAAGACTATTTGCGGAATCTGCTTCCTTTCCTCAAGCGCGCGAATCTTCCGCCTTTCGGAAGCAAAGCGAAAGTTCTGATTGCCGGCACGGGAACCGGCAGGCATGTGCTGGGCAATGCAAATTTATTTCCGAAGCATGACTTTATCGCTATCGACCTTAGCTCTACAAGTCTTGCCTATGCGATTAGAAAAAAAGAAGAAATGTTCGCCAATGCGCAAGTTGATTTCGCGCAAGCAGATATATTGCGTCTTGAAGAAGCTTTTGCACCGGAAACATTCGACATCATAGAATGCTGCGGCGTTCTGCACCATATGCATGACCCGATGGCTGGCTGGGAAGTGCTCGCCCGCCTGCTTAAAAAGGGTGGTTACATGAAAATCGCGCTCTACAGTAAAACCGCGCGGCTGGCGATTTCGAAAATCCGTCAAAAAATACAAGATGAGGGTTATCCTTCGAGTGTGCAAGGCATCCGCGCCATGCGCAAATACGTTAAAGTAGGCGCTGCGCAGGATAAAGATCTAGACCATTTAACCCACAGTCCAGATTTCTACTCAACGTCCGCATGCCGCGATTTATTGTTCCATGTGCAGGAGCACCAGTTCACTTTGCCCCAGATAAAGCAGGCAATAGAGAAACTTGGACTTGAGTTTCTGGGCATGGACCTCCATGATGCGCATGCTCAGGCGGAATTCCGCAAAATGTTTTCCCTGAAGATGGATTCTGCGCCGACGATTGAGCAATGGGAGGAATTCGAGAAACAGCATCCGTCGATTTTCGGCGGTATGTACCAGTTTTGGCTACAAAAGGAGTAAGACACGATGCCTGAGCAACGGCTGATTTGGACAGGACGTCCTTCACAGTGGATTAATGCGCGGAATTTTCTGGGCGCAGGTTTCCTGTTCATTATCGTTATTATTCTGCAGGCTGCCGGATTTTTTGATGCAATTTTCACTCAATTTCTGCCTGAATTAAGCGGTTTTAAGCGCGTAATTAAGACCGCGGCATTCATGTTTCCTATTCTTTGGGGCGTATGGAGCTGGCTCAAGGTGCATATGCACACCTATGAAATCACCGATCAGGTCTTCCGCGAGCATACGGGCGTGTTGAACCGCGTGACCCACGAGCTGGAACTTTACCGCGTCATCGATACCCTGACCTACAAGCCGTTCGAGCTGAACATCATGAAGCTGGGGAATGTGATCATCAACACGTCAGATGCGTCTGACCCAGTGGCGTATATCCTGGCCGTACCGCAGCCCGACGAAATCCGCCAGCTCATCCGCTATCATGTGGAACAGCAGCGCGAGCGCAAAGGCATCGTGGAAGTGGCGAACCGCTAGATTTTCATCCCGCCGCGCGGCCTTTGGCTTCTTCGCGCCCAGCGAAGGAACGCTCGCCTTTCAGGCGCTCTTTCCAGTAATCCGGACGCTCTTCCTTGGCGATGGCTTTCCAGCCTTCGTTGAGCACCTTCAGTTCAGGATCCAGCCATTTGCCGTTGTCCTGCAACAACTCCCCATCCAGATAGAGCTTGCCGCCGTTCCCCTTCAACAGGGTCGTCACATCCCAGTGGAAGGTGCTGTGGTTGCCGTTGTCCATCTTCACAGGGTCG
>VGDC01000225.1 GCA_016869895.1 Alphaproteobacteria bacterium | reverse complement strand
TAGCTCGGTCATGCGGCGATGAAAGAACAAAGCCGCGACCTGCGGGGGGTTTTCTTCTGGGCAGCCCCGTTGACGGATATTCTCGCCTCCGCCGTGGTGCTGCGCCAACACCCTGGAGAGTTCAAGGAATTGACTGCCCCTGCGGGTGGTGAAGAAGCGTATTTGGAGAAAGTCGATAACCTCTTCGCGCAGGTACAAGAGGGTTTGAAGGATTTCCTTGCCAAGACCACGACCAAGGGTGAAGTGAACGGCACCGAAAAACTCATCGACGCGCTGGCGACGGATGAACAATTCCCACAAATCCTCAAGAAAGCGGCGAATTTCGGCAATGACAAGCCCGAACTGGAATATGAGGTGCTGAACGATGCCGCCGACCCCATCGTGCAGACCGCTTACAAGCGGGGGCTGATAGGCTCGAATGTCGAGATTTCCAAGGAAACCGCGCCGGAAGATCAGGTGAACCTGCTCAAGACGCTAACCGCCTTGCACAAGAACATGAACCATGTGCAGGAATTCATGGCGGATGATTTCGCCACCCAGCATGTGGGCAGCCCCGTGAATTACCTGAAACAGCTGCATACGGACATCGGGGAGTTCGATAGCGACAGCCATCCGAAGGTCACGTTACGCATCGAGCGCGCAGACCGGCTGGACACCTGCCGCATCACCATGCTGGACACGACAGGGGAAATCAACGAGGCAGCCGCCGTGAAGCGGGTGAACCGCGAGATGGAGAAATTCCAGCAGAAACCCGCCGAGAAACAGGCTTCCGCAAGCCGCGCTTAACGGCATGGGAATTATCGGGCGGGCGCACTATCGCGCAGCTTGTTCAGCGTGTCGAGATTCTTCCAGGCCTTATCGTAATACTTCTCGCTCTTGGTGAGCGCCATGCTGAGGTAGCTCTTCGCCAGCTGGTCATCCCCCTTCAAACGCGCATAGAAGCCCATATTGTTGAGTTTCTGCGCCTCGGTGAGGTGCGGGTCGATGGTGGCTTCCGCCATCTTCAAATCACCCTTGATGGCATAGACCAGCGCGAGGTTGGAATCTAGCTGAGCCACGGATGAACCGCGTTTGCCATTGATGCTCTTCGCTTCGGAGAGTAGACGGATGGCTTCGTCGTGATTGCTGTCAAGCGCTTCCATCAGCGCGAGGTTATTGCGCACGGCGATGTTCTGGCTATCGAGCACCAGTGCCTCGTCGAAATACTGACGCGCTTCGGAATACATCTGTTTGGTGGTGAAGAGGATGCCGATGGCGTTCAGAGTGCGCCAGCGTTTAGCGTCCTTCTCCATGACGGAAGCCAGCTCATCACCCGCCTTGTCGAATTCACCGTCTTCCATATAGGCGAGTCCAAGACCTTCACGGACATCCAGCTGCTCTGCTTCGCTCAGCTTCTCTTCGGCGAGGATTTTCTTATAAGCGCTCTCTGCCTCGTCATAATGCCCGCCTTTGCGCAGGGCATCCGCCAGAGCCAGTTTGTATTCCAGCTTTTCGGGGTTCTTTTCGATGAGCTGGGCATAGAACTGTGCAGCAGTCTTGTATTTACCGGTAGCCAAAGCCTGTTCGGCGTTCGCTTGGATAGCGGCATCCATCCCTTCGATTTTCGGGCCGCCGATTTCCGACATCACTTTCTGCACTTCTTTATCGGGCTGCAATCTGTCTTTAATGGAACGCGGTGAATTCGGATTCGGCCCTGAGCAAGCAGCAGTCAGCAGCGCGACGCTGGAAACGGCGGCAACCAAAGAAAAACGAAGGAGATTCGACATAACAGTCCTCTACACGGCAGGAGACGCACTTTCCACTGTATTTTTCCGCTCAAAGGGATATTAATACGGGGGCGCGAAGGTGATTTCTGCGCCCCACCATAAGCCCCAAAAACACAAATGACAAGCCTATACCCATGACAGCACCCGCCCGCGCACCCATGCCCAAACGCGACCTGCTCGGCATCGAGGGGTGGGACAAGGCTTCGCTGGAACGCATCCTCGACCTTGCGGATGACTATGTGGCGCGCAACCGATCCGGCGAGAAGAAAAGCAGCCTGCTGCGCGGCAAGACGGTCATCAACCTGTTCTACGAGAATTCCACCCGCACCCGCACGTCCTTCGAGCTAGCGGGAAAACGCCTCGGCGCGGATGTCATCAACATGTCCGTCGCGTCATCGTCGGTGAAAAAGGGTGAAACGCTCATCGACACGGCGATGACCATCAACGCCATGCATCCTGATTTCATCGTGGTGCGCCACCCTGATAGCGGCGCGGTGCAGCTGCTTTCGGAGAAAGTGCATTGCACAGTCATCAACGGCGGGGACGGCAGCCACGAACACCCCACACAAGCCTTGCTGGACGCGCTGACCATGCGCCGCCGCATCGGTTCTGTGGAAGGCAAGACCGTCGCCATCTGCGGCGATGTGCTGCACAGCCGTGTGGCGCGCTCGAACGCGTTACTCCTCAACATCATGGGCGCGAATGTGCGCTTCATCGCGCCCCCGCCGCTGATGCCGTCTTCCCCTCGCACGTTGGGTGGAGAGCCGTTCTATGACATGCGCAAAGGGTTGAAGGATGTGGATGTGGTGATGATGCTGCGCATCCAGACCGAGCGGATGGACAAGAATTTCGTGCCCTCTGTGCGCGAATATTTCCATCTTTATGGACTCAGCAAAGACAAGCTGGCTCTGGCCAAACCCGATGCGTTCATCATGCATCCCGGCCCCATCAACCGTGGCGTGGAAATCGACAGCGAGCTGGCGGATGACATCAACCGCAGTGTCATCCTTGATCAGGTGGAGATGGGCGTTGCCGTGCGCCAAGCCATTCTAGAACTGTTCAACCGCCCATAACCCCCCAATAAAACAGCAACAAAACTGTCATATCATTCGCATGGCGTATTGATATGCTTCGGTTATAATGTGCCGAAGGATAAAAAGACCTTCTTTCAGAGGGCGATAATCCATCTATAAGGCATAATGCAACATGAGCGATTCCAATTCCCACAAGCCCTTCGCCGGTAACACGCTGATCTACAGCAACCGTCCGCCTTCCGCTGGGTCTTCCGGCGGTGCGCAGATGGTCATCGAAGCGACCAACCCTACATGGTGGGTGGGGCCGGAATCCGTCGATAACCGCTTGTGGAACGTGATGGACGAGCAGGAACGCCAGACCATCACCGTTGCCCAAGGGCCGAACAACCCGCAGACCAACGACTATCAGGTGCTGACCTTCCCCGCGCCGAAAGCCTTGGAAGATGCGCAGTATAAGACCATCTCCAACGAAGTGCTCTGGCCGATTGCGCATTCGATGAAGCCGAATGCGAAGGAATCGCTGGAGCAGATAGAAGATGCGTATTTCAACGGCTATCTGCCCTATAACGAACTGGCGAACAACGCGCTGCGCACCTTCACTGAAGAAAAAGGCCTGACCGCCAATGACCGCGTCTGGGTGCATGATTACCAGTGCGACAACGTGCCGGGGATGATCTATTCCCGCCATATCCCCTGGCCTTCGCTGGAATTCTTGGAGGAGACGACCTTCAAGAGCGAGACGGGCAAGGATGTGCCTGTCATTGAGACGTCATTCTTCCGCGACCTCATCGAACTCGGCGGAAACCGCGCGCTTTCGACCTTCTAGCGTCCCGTCGACCAAGTGAATTACCTGATGACTGCCGCCGCGATGGCGGATTCGCCGGAGAATTTCAGCATCCAATCGCTGAACCCTGTGCTCGAGAACATCACCACCGACATCCACGACAAGGACAAGCGCGAGCTTATCCGCAATGCGCTGATGGATGAAATCGGCATCGGTACGAGCACGCATATCACTCTGTTCGGTTCGCCGACCACGCTGATGAACGTGCCCGTCGGCCAGAACCCCAGCAAAACCCACGATTCCGCCGTGGAGAACGAGCATCTGCTCGATAAGACCACCTTCAAGAAAAGCGGTGAGAAAGAC
>VGDC01000224.1 GCA_016869895.1 Alphaproteobacteria bacterium | reverse complement strand
CGCGGTCGAGAAGGTCTGCGACTTCTTGGTCGGGATGGTGGTGTTGCGCTCGATGAGGCGGGTGAACACGCCGCCGAGGGTTTCGATACCCAAGGAAAGCGGGGTCACGTCGAGGAGCAATACATCCTTCACTTCGCCTTTCAACACGCCGCCCTGAATGGCCGCGCCCATGGCGACGACTTCATCAGGGTTCACGCCTTTGTGCGGCTCACGACCGAAGAAGCTTTTCACCGTTTCGATGATTTTCGGCATGCGGGTCATACCACCGACGAGGATGACTTCGTCGATATCGGAAGCGGAGAGACCAGCGTCTTTCAGTGCTGCTTTGCACGGCGCGATGGTGCGCTCGACGAAGTCTTCGACGAGGCTTTCCAGCTTCGCGCGGGTCAGCTTCACGTTCAAGTGTTTCGGGCCGGAAGCGTCAGCGGTGATGAACGGCAGGTTCACTTCGGTCTGCTGGGTGGAGGAAAGCTCGATCTTCGCTTTCTCCGCCGCTTCTTTCAGACGCTGCAACGCGAGTTTATCGCTACGCAGGTCGATGCCCTGATCTTTCTTGAATTCATCTGCAAGGTAGTCCAGCAGACGCATATCGAAGTCTTCACCGCCAAGGAACGTATCGCCGTTGGTGGCTTTCACTTCGAACACGCCATCGCCGATCTCTAAGATGGACACGTCGAAGGTACCACCACCCAAGTCATAGACCGCGATGGTCTTGCCTTCGTTTTTGTCCAAGCCGTAAGCCAGCGCGGCAGCGGTCGGCTCGTTGATGATACGCAGCACTTCCAGACCGGCGATTTTGCCTGCGTCTTTGGTGGCCTGACGCTGCGCGTCGTTGAAGTATGCAGGAACGGTGATGACCGCTTGGGTCACGGTCTCGCCGAGGTAACGCTCAGCGGTTTCTTTCATCTTCTGCAAGGTGAACGCGGAAATCTGGCTGGGGGAATACTGTTCGCCCTGCGCTTCGACCCATGCGTCACCGTTCGGCGACTTCACGATTTTGTAAGGAACGAGTTCCTTGTCCTTCTTCGTGGTGGGATCGTTAAAGGTGCGGCCGATGAGGCGCTTCACCGCGAAGATGGTGTTCTCAGGGTTGGTCACAGCCTGACGTTTCGCCGCCTGACCTACCAGACGCTCATCACCATCCGTGAACGCCACGATGGACGGCGTGGTGCGCGCGCCCTCGGCGTTCTCGATCACGCGGGCGGTCTTGCCTTCCATGACGGATACGCAGGAGTTGGTGGTTCCAAGGTCGATACCGATTACTTTGCTCATAGTCTTCTCCAAAATGAATGCGAGGGGCGTCATCGCCCGTGAATCTTCAATTCATGGGTATATATAAGCTTTGATTCGGGTATTACAACCACCCACCGACAAAAAAGTGAAATTTAGCGGAAAATCGCTTATTTCGGCTGTTTTTTGGCGAGTTCAGTTTCTATCGCACCGCGGATATCCCCCGCCATACTGTTGCGGTCGAAGCGGGTCAGCTCCTTCTTGGTCGCAGCGTCCAGCAAAGCGATATACCCCGTTTTGCTGCCCTGCGCCTGCACGAAATCCGCGATGCCCAGCTGGCTCGCCAGCAGGATGGACTGGTGGATGCTGGCCTTATCCGTCAGGTTCAGCTTCACGAAGAGCACGGGTTTCTGGTCAAGCATGCCGTCCAGCCGCGCGTCACCCAACTGCACGGAGAGGATTTGGCAGTTCGGGCACCAATCGGCATAGAAATACACCGCCAGCAGCTGCGGTTTCGGCAGCGGGCGGGCCGCATGGGCGGGAGAAATGAGCAGCAGGGAGAGCGCGAGGGCGGCAAAAAGGCGTTTCAGCATCTTAATTCCCCTCTTTTCTGTCGAATAACGGCAGGTATTTGTCATAACCTTCCGCTTTCAGCTCGGCCTTCGGCACGAAGCGCAGCGCAGCGGAATTGATGCAATAACGCTTGCCGCCCTTGTCCTTCGGGCCATCATCGAACACATGCCCCAGATGCGCATCCGACTCGGTGGATTTCACCTCCGTGCGCTCCATGAACAGACTTTTATCTGCCTTGGTCTTCACGAAATTTGCCTCAATGGGCTGGGTGAAACTCGGCCATCCGGTGCCGGAATCGTATTTATCCGTGGAAGAAAACAGCGGCTCACCGGAGATGACATCCACATAGATGCCCTCTTCATGGCGGTTCCAATATTCATTCTCGAAGGGCTTCTCCGTGCCGCCATGCTGGGTGACGTATCTCTGCATTTCAGAAAGATGCGAAGTGTCTTGGTCAGTCGCATGCGCTGGCGCAGAAATGAGGCAGACGAGCGAGGCGAAGAGGTGCTTTTTCATGGGTAAGCCTTTCACGGTTATCCCTATCATATAGGTTTTCCTGCGTCATTTCACAGAGCAAATGGCAATTTTTCTTGCCGCTGATGTCACATCGGGGTATGGGTGCGGCATGACCTTCGCATCCAATACCGTTCTCGCTTTCAGCATGTCTGCCGATGCTTTCGCCGCATCCGTCAGCAAAGGCGTAGGCATGCGCAAACCCCGTTTGGTGGAAGCCCTGCGCATCGGTGCCATCTTCGGCATCGTGGAGACCATCACCCCCATCCTCGGCTGGCTCGTCGGCTATGCGGCCAGCGGCATCATCACCGCCATCGACCATTGGATCGCCTTCACCATCCTGTGCATCATCGGCGGGAAGATGGTTTTCGAGAGCCTGCAGAGTGACCGCCCCGAAGCGGAAGCAAAATCCGGCAAGAAAGGTTTGGCGCTGCTAGTGTTGATGGCAGTGGGCACGAGCATCGACGCGATGGCCATCGGCGTGACGCTGGCGTTCTTGAAGGTGAGCATTTGGATTCCCGCATTGATGATAGGCGGGGCGACCTTCCTGATGGCCACGCTAGGCATCATGCTAGGGCATATCATCGGGGCGAAGGCGGGGCGTTGGGTGGAAGCGGCAGGAGGCCTATGCCTCATCACCATCGGCAGCCTGATTCTGGTCGAGCATTTGGGGTGAAGTTAAATTATTTACCCCAAGGCGTCCCTTTTTGCTGTCGTACTTCTTCTAAATTTTTGTAGATAATGTTTCGCTCCAACACGCGCGGTATATTGCCACTACCGAGGCTAAATACATCCCCACCCACCCTATCAATCGCCATAAAGTTCCAATTTAAGAAACTTGTGCATTGAGGACCTTTTGTTGGTTTCGCCTGAGGATAAGAAAAACAAATTGTTTTGTTATCAGGCATGTTCCATGTGCCTATTACGGGAACTTTATTGTTCGGAAACCACAAATATGATGCGCCATCGGCTTTATAAAAAGCTATCTGGTTGGAAAAACCAAACCCTACAAATAACACCGTTTTGTTGATTAATAGGTTGTTTATCTCTTGCTGGGAATAACCGTGCGCCTCCCTCTTTCTCGCTTCCGCAGGATCCAAGCTTCGGGAAAATACCGTGTTTGATTTTCCACTTGATATTGCGCTTTGTTCTTTACGCAATCCAGCAGGCATACAAGCTGAAACTGCTAAAACTATAAAAGTCAGAAACAGGCAGTATAATGGCTTCATATGTCCAATTCTATCTCTAGGGAAATGGTAGGGGGTGAGGGACTTGAACCCACGACCAAGGCGTTATGAGCGCCCTGCTCTAACCACTGAGCTAACCCCCCACGGGCAGGTCATGCTTTTAAGTAGCAAACCGCAGCCGAAAAAGAAACAAGATTGTAGAATGGGCGTAAACCCCATTTTTCGCTGACGCGTCGGCGAGAAAGGTATGTTTCCGAGAACCGCAGCACAGCGTATGTGAAATACGTGAGCAGCGGAAGCGCAGGAAAATGCCTTTCGCAGCAAGCGACAGTAGAAAAATCAGGAGTTCTCAGGCCAGACGCAATAGAAATACCCGTTAGACCAGCCCTGGCCGTAAACGCTGTTATCCATCATCTCCGGGCGGCGTTTGAAGCCATATAACATTTT
>VGDC01000223.1 GCA_016869895.1 Alphaproteobacteria bacterium | reverse complement strand
TAAAGCATTGCGCTTGCTATTCACAGCGAAAGTCTGGAAATCGGATAGCGCCAAGCTCGATTATATCTATGTTTTCCTGAATATATTCGTTCTGCCGTTCATCGTGGCTGTGGCCATTGTCAGCGCGCATTTCGCCAGCGTTTTCATGCTGGAGGGAATGGTGGCGGCATTCGGCGCAAGAGAAGTCTTCACCTTGCCGGATTGGGCGGTGGGCGGCATCATCCTGTTTGCGACCTTCATGGCCTATGAGCTGGCCTATTGGCTTGATCATTACCTTTCCCACAAGATTCCTTTCCTCTGGGAATTCCACAAAGTGCATCATTCCGCAGCTGTGCTGACGCCGCTGACGAACCTGCGTATCCATCCGGTCGATGCGGTGCTGTTCTATAATATCAAAGCCCTGCTCATCGGCGGCACCTATGGTTTGGTGGCTTATCTCATGGGGCGCGAGGTGATTCCGTTGGGGGAGAATATCCTGCTGTTCATCTTCGCTATCCTTTACGGTTATCTTCAGCATTCCCATGTGTGGATTCCTTTTACCGGCCTATGGGGCAAAGTATTCCTCAGCCCCGCCCACCATCAGATACACCATTCCAGCGCGCCGGAGCATTTCGACAAGAATTTCGGCGGTAACCTCGCCGTGTTCGACTGGATGTTCGGCACGCTGCATATGCCGAGCAAGAAACGCCAGAAGCTGGTGTTCGGCGTGAATGGCCAGAAGCAGACACCGCGCATCCACCAGTTGGATTATTCGCTTTTCAA
This sequence comes from Alphaproteobacteria bacterium, assembly GCA_016869895.1. Taxonomy (GTDB): domain Bacteria; phylum Pseudomonadota; class Alphaproteobacteria; order Rickettsiales; family VGDC01; genus VGDC01. Next base: position 3,190 of record VGDC01000223.1, on the reverse strand, counting down.
TCCGTTCGTGCGTGTCGGTAAGCGGTTTCACAAGCAGTCCATCGGCCTCGTGGAGGGGGTGGCAGCCAAGGTGCGGCAGCCTGTTTCGCAGCGAGTTTTGTTGCAAGTGGCTGAAAAACCGATTACACCCAAGACCGAAACGAAATAAGGGCTATCTGATGACGAATTATGTGCATAAGGGCGATCTTCCGGCGGATGTCGTTTTTGATGGTGATCTCGCGGTCGATACGGAAGCGATGGGCTTGAACAACCTGCGCGACCGTCTCTGCGTGGTGCAGCTATCCGACGGAAAAGGCGATGCGCATCTGGTGCAGATCGATTCCAAGACCTTCAAGGCGCCGCGCCTGAAGGTCTTGTTAGAAGACCGTTCCCGCGTCAAGATATTCCACTTCGCGCGTTTCGATGTCGCCATCCTCAAACATTATCTAGATGTGGATGTGCAGCCCATCTACTGCACCAAAATCGCCTCCAAACTGGTGCGCACCTTCACGGACCGCCATGGTTTCAAAGACCTTTGCCGCGATTTGATCAGCGTGGATGTCTCGAAGCAGCAGCAATCTTCCGATTGGGGCGCGGATGACCTGACGCCGGAACAGGTGAATTACGCCGCTTCCGATGTGCTTTATCTCCACCAGCTGCGCGAGAAACTGGATGTGATGCTGGCACGCGAGGGGCGCACTGCCTATGCCCATGAATGCTTCAAATTCCTCCCGACCCGCGCGGCTCTTGACCTTGCAGGCTGGCCGGATAGCGATATTTTCGCGCATTGAGGCGGTTTCACAAAAGGGTAATAAAACAATGCTAACCTGCTTCCAGTATAAAGGATGCAGGCATGGTTCACCCCATTGAAGAAAAAGCGCAAACGGCACTGAGTGCCGTTATCGAGGAGATAGGTTCGCCGCTGGTAGCGACCGAGCATTTCCGCGCGGATACCAGCCGCATCGCCGATTCCTTCGACCTTTCCCTTCTGAAAAATGATTCGCCGCACGATATCAAGGTCGATTTGCGGCTTCCTTCCCGCAAAGAACTGATGAAGTTGACGCTGCTTAAGATGGTCGCGGAGGGCGATAGGCCGCAAGGCAAAGAGGTGCAGCAGGTCATCTCCACGCTGAATGCCGCGCTGGAGCCGTATTATAACGGCGATTCCGCTAAGGCCTGGCAGACCCGCGTGGAGCACGGCAAAACCACCGTGGTTTTCGAAGGCGTCCCCCATGATTCCGCGCATGTCCTGAATCAGGCTTACCGCGACATCGAGGAGGATTCTCCGCTCACGCAGGGCGAGAATCCGAACGTGTTGAAAACGAAAAACCCCAAGGCGAGCGACGAGCAGCTTTCCACACTGAACAAGCCTGATAATATGCACGGGCTCATCGCGATTAACGGTCATCCCTTGTTGAACTATCAGGCGGATACCATCGATCCGCGCGCGAAATTTGCCCATTCGGTGGAACTGGTGGAATCGCTGGAGCGCGTGAATGCCACCGAAGGTCTGGCGCTGAGGCCTTATATCAAGCTGGGGCGCGTGAGCGGTGAGCCGACCACCTTCGCGGTGAACAATAACCATCAGGTGACGGCAGGCAGCATCTATTTCGGGAAGGATGCGCTGCCGCCTGAAGGCGCTGTCCACGCCGCTTTATTGCATGAGAATGCCCACCCGCTGAACGGCGATTTCACGTCCCCTGCGCTCTATCTTTCACGCCGCATCAAATATCTTCTGCCCGTGAACAATATCGCTGCCGTCTGCTTGCAAAAACCGGACGAATCCGCCGAGGCATTCTTGCATGCGGCGAAGGGTAATGCGGAAGCGGCGAAGACATTCCTCGGCACAGTGGATAATCTGCTGACGGACATCGGGCAGGGGGTGAAGCACATCGCGGCGGAACTCGCCGCGCTTCCGGACTTGGCATCGCTCAGCGCGCGAGGTTTGGTCGAGGATTACGAGAATGGCCAGTCACAACGGGGTTTCGTAGATGAAGTCGCCAGAAAACACGAATTACCCCTCACAACCGCCCGCCAATTCGATACGGTCGGTAAACATGTGGTGGCGCAAGGGAAGCTGAAATCCGGTGGCGAGTTGGCGGCGGAAGACATTCAGGCCGTCAAGACCGTGATGACGGAGGTCTTCAATAAGCATCAGGCGCTATATAAAGACGTGCAGCTACTGAAGAAAATCGGCAGCGCATTTGAACAATCCACTGAATTTCTTGCGGATAAACGCGCCATCAGTCATCTTGACGACCCACAGAAGCTGATTGATATGCTCGAATGGGCGACCGAAGGGAAGGGTGCGGTGCTCGGTTATTCGCATCCCAGCACGCAGGAACGTTACGATGCCATCCGCGAATGGGCGGCAGAGAAAAATGCCCAAAAGCCTGATGAAATAATGCCAGAAAAACCTGTACTCGGCGCGGCGACCGCCGCCGTCATCAAACGCAGCACCCAGCAAGGTTCTTTGCAGCGATAATCGGGGCAATAGGCTCGACAGGCAGGGACGCATCCGCTATAGTGCGCGCGTATTCCTTTCCAGTGAGCCTGATATGAGCCAGCCCATGAGCAAGAACAGCACCCCTGCATTCGACGACATCGCCAGCGCGCGAGCCGTTCTCGGTCAAGAGATCAAAGGCCTGCAAGCGTTGGAGGCATGGCTCGGCCAGCCCTTTGCCGATGCCGTGGAGCTGATTTCCAAAACCAAAGGCCGACTCATCGTCAGCGGCATGGGCAAAAGCGGCCATGTGGGCAAGAAAATCGTCGCCACCATGGCCTCCACTGGCACACCATCCTATTTCGTGCATCCCGGCGAAGCCAGCCATGGCGATCTCGGCATGATCACCCGTGATGACGTGGTGCTTCTGCTGTCGAACTCCGGCGAAACGAAAGAATTGGGTGACATCGTCGCTTATTGCCTGCGCTTCGGCATCCCCATCATCGGCATGGTGCGCCGTCAGGAATCCACGCTGGTGCAGGAATCCACCATTCCGCTAGTGCTTCCCGCCACGGCGGAAGTTTCGCCCACCGGTGCGCCGACCACCTCCACCACCATGATGATGGCACTGGGCGATGCACTCGCCATCGCGCTGCTGGAGCGTCGTGGGTTCACACCGGAGGAGTTCCATGTGTTCCACCCCGGTGGCAAGCTGGGGCAGGCGTTTACCCGTGTGGAAAGCCTGATGCACAGTGGCGACGAGATTCC
>VGDC01000222.1 GCA_016869895.1 Alphaproteobacteria bacterium | reverse complement strand
GCGCTTGATGCCCGCCGGCGCCCCGCGCATCACCACCCCATAAGCCACTGATTATAAGCAGAAAAGGCGATTCTTGCTTTCCCCGAGGGGAGAGAAGAAACGCCTTTTCCGTTACAGCAGCTTGTCAGAAGTTCCTGAAGGTCAACGCAGAGCGGTGATCAGGGGAACTCCGTCGGGCTCGTCGTAGGACACCGTGGCGATGACCGTACGGTCTCCTCGAAGAACTGCATAAACCTCCGGAGCGGTTCGGAAGTCAGTCAGCTCCTCGCTTCCATTGACGTACCCGCGGGCCCATCCGATGTTCTTGTCGTGATCGAAGGTCCCAACGCTGGTGACGGTCAGCGAGATCTCGTTCTCGTTGAGCGTCGGCGTGGGGCTCGGCGTCGGCGTGGGCTCCGGGGTGGGAGTCACGGTCGGCGTCGGGGTCGCGGGTGTCGTGATGGTCGGCGTGGGAGCGGGCTGCGGGGTGCTCTGCGAGGAGACGAACCAGAAGCCAGCGGACGCGAGACCGAGGACGACGAGCAGGATGGCAGCGATCCAGGCCGAACGCTTGCGCGAGGGCTTGGCCGCGTGACGGGACTTGCTCATGTTGCACACACCTTTCTGGGGTGTTTAGAAACCAGAGGCGCTTAGGCATAGTTTCAGCGGACAGAGGATGTCTGAAACCTACGCGGTGTGAGAGGAAAATTCCCGAAGGAAAAGACACAGACACGAAGCGAAGGTAAGAAGACTCGTACATTCTAAGGGAAAATTGTGACAGTTATGTGATGTTTGTCTGCAACATCGGGGTTTTTATCCTATTTCACTTCACAATTCTGTCATATTGCAGTGCTAAGGTATTCCTCTGAAAAGGAATCCCGATGCCCTATATCAAGCCGCCGATGCTGCCCGATGATAATCTGCCACTCCCTTTCGAGGATGTGCTGGGTCACCACCTGCGCACACAACTGCTCCAGCACCGCGAGCAAGTGGCGAAATTCGACCTTTCCGGTTTCGAAGGACAGCCTGAACGCACCGTGGAAGTCACCTTCGGCGCGCCGAAATGGCAGATGCAAGAGATGGCCAAGCCCGTCATCGCGCATTACGTGAAGCGCGGCGAAGATGAGGAAGTTCTCAAAAAAGCCGCTGAATCCACCATCGAGGATTTCATCGGCAAGACTAAAAGCGATGGCTGGACGACCACCCGCAAACAGGGTGACGCCACCGTCAATTTCAGCGAAGCCATCGGCGATGAGAAATCCATCGCCAATCCGGAACGCCATCTGACAAAAGAACTCGTTTTCGAAGATGATGTGCGCTTCGGCATCGTGGATGGACGCGCTATCACCTCCAGCAACAAAGACCATCTGGCGAAGTCACTCCCCAGCCTCGTCAAATGGCTGGATTCTGCCAAATTGGTGGAAAAGGACGGCGTGATGGATTTCCATCCCGTCATCGAGCTGATGGACGCCACCAACGTCTGCATCTATCCCACGAAGACATTGGCCATCGGTGGCCAGCTGCTCGCGGAAGCCGATGATCAAGGCGTGATGATTGACATACTCCGCCATGAGCGCGGCCATGTGATGAATGGCGACCACGACACGAACCTGATGAAAAGCAAGGTTTTCCGTGAACAGCTAGGCCCTGTGAATTACCTGTACCAGACCATGCAGGAGATAAGCGGATACATCGCTAATCCCATCACGATAGAAGGCATGGATCATCAGAAGACGGTGGACGGCATCCGCGCTTGGGGAGATGAGATCGTCAAGGCGATGGATCGTGTTTCTCTACTTGCCGATAAAGCGCGCTCCTTTGATTGGGGCGGTGAAGAGGGTGCTCTCGCCGTCGCGGCGGATATGGACGGCAAGACCAGCTTCCTGAAACACCTTTCCACCCTGCCGAAATTCGAAATGGATGGTTTTGTGAAGGCCGAGCATGAACTGATTGCTTCGGTGGAAGAACGCCAAGAGGCCAAGCAAGAGAATCCCAAACTTGCCGCTTACAGAAGCGAGGAACTGCAAGAAACCCGACAGGCTTTGTTGGAGCAGATAGGGCGCATCACGCCTCAGCATAGGATGGATTTCGATGTGGCTGAGCAATCCTTCCAGAATGTTTCCAAAGCACGGGAATATCTGGCGGATATACACGCCGCCCAGCATTCCGAGAACCCCCGCCGTCTGCACAAGGTGTTCGACAAGTTCATCGATCTGGGCTTCGGTAACTCCGGTGGGCGCACCCATCCGGATAATCCGGAACGCAGTTGCAATGCCAAGCATTTCGCCGACCGCGTGCTTTTCCAACGCGAGCAAGCCGCGAAAGAAGCCAAAGACGGCCAATCGCGTTAAATTTCTCAACGAATGAAATTGGTAGAACGCCAGTTATTTTTGATGAATGGCAGATGGGCTGCAAGGCGAGCGCGCGGAATGTACACATAGTACATGAGCACGCGAAGTCCGATGCAGACCGCTGCCAATCGCAAAAAGAGCGGCGTTACGCTGCGGCAGTTCCCCAGCAATCGTATGCGTCGGCCTCTTCGATATAAACCTTGATGACGTTCCCCGGCAGGGTGCGTTTCTTGCCCATCTTCACATAGACGACGCCATCGATTTCCGGTGCTTCATATTTTGTGCGGCCAATAGCCTCGCTGCCGTTCACTTCGTCGATGATGACTTCAATGACGCTGCCCACGCGGCGGCCAAGGCGCGCTGCGGAAATCGCCTGTTGATGCTGCATGAAGCGGTGCCAACGGTCTTCCTTCACATCGGGGTGCACTTCTTCCAACCCAAGGTCATTCGCCTGCGCGCCGACCACGGGTTCATACTGGAAGCATCCCACGCGGTCGAGCTGCGCTTCGGTGAGCCAATCGAGGAGCAGCTGGAAATCTGCTTCCGTCTCGCCGGGGAAACCGACGATGAAGGTGGAGCGGATGGCAAGGTCAGGGCAGATTTCGCGCCATTTCTTGATGCGCTCGCTGACCTTCGTGACGTTGCCGGGGCGTTTCATGCTTTTCAGCACTTTGGGGCTGGCGTGCTGGAAGGGAATATCGAGGTAGGGCACGATCTTGCCTTCCGCCATCAGCGGAATCACCTCATCCACATGGGGATAGGGATAGACGTAATGCAGGCGTGTCCATGCGCCTAGTTCGCCTAAGCCTTTGCACATATCGAGGAAACGCGCCTGATACTGCTCGCCGCGCCATTCGCTGGGGGCGTATTTGATGTCGATGCCGTAGGCGCTGGTATCCTGCGAGATGACGAGCAATTCCTTCGCGCCGCCTTTCACAAGATTCTCCGCTTCTTTCAGCACGTCGCCCACGGGGCGGCTCGCCAGCTTGCCGCGCAAGTCGGGGATGATGCAGAAAGTGCAGGTGTTGTTGCAGCCTTCGGAGATTTTCAGGTAGGCGTAATGGCGCGGGGTCAGCTTGATGCCCTGCGGCGGCAGCAGGTCGAGGAACGGGTCGTGGGGCGGCAGCACGATGTCATGCACCGCTTTCACCACGCTTTCATACTGGTGCGGGCCGGTGATGGCCGCCACTTTGGGGTACATATTACGGATGACATCCGGCTCCGCGCCCAAGCATCCTGTCACGATGACTTTGCCGTTCTCCGCCATGGCCTCGCCGATGGCATCCATCGATTCATCACGCGCGGAATCGATGAAGCCACAGGTGTTCACCACGACCACATCCGCACCGTTATAATCCGGTGCGATTTCATAGCCTTCCGCCTTCAGCTGGGTCAGGATGCGCTCGGAATCCACCAATGCTTTCGGGCAACCAAGGCTGACAAAACCGACTTTAGGCGCAGCGGCGGCTTGCGACATGACATTATACCCCTGTTCAAATGAGAAGCCGCACCATAGCGTAATCCCGCGCGTTTTGCAACTTCGCTTTCTTGCGCTTTCCGGCCTTACCCATTGCATCCTGACGGGGTTGCGTTATGATGGATTTGTGCGGCATCGGGAAACCACAACCAA
>VGDC01000221.1 GCA_016869895.1 Alphaproteobacteria bacterium | reverse complement strand
AGGCAGCATCGAAGCGGACATCGGCAGGAATCCGCGCGACCGCAAGAAGATGGCCGTGGTGAAGACCGGCGGAAAACCCGCCACGACCCATTATGAAGTGCTGGAAAGCTATAGCTTCAACCGCCTCGTGCCCGCCAAGCGTGATACGCTACAGCGGGAAGACCTTGCGGCACTGGTGCAATGCGAGCTGGAGACAGGCCGCACCCACCAGATCCGCGTGCATATGGCGCATCATAACCATGCGCTCATCGGCGACCCGCTCTATGCACCGGAAACGGCATATAAACTGCGCGGCAGCCTCGGCGATTCGCTGCCGCCTTCGCTGTATGAAACACTGCTGGGATTCAAGCGGCAGGCGCTCCACGCCCGCGCGCTGACGCTGACCCATCCGGTCACCAAAGAGGTGATGGAATTTGAATCGCCCATCCCTGACGATTTCTTTACGCTTTTGGAGCAGCTGCGTCTCTTGCATTTATAGTTCCGCGGCCTATATAATGGGGGCATCCGAATACGATTGATGCCCGAACACCCGCAGGAAACCTTCCTTGTGGCAATTTCACTCCCTTAAAGGCACATCACGCCAATGGCAACCAACCTGCCCACCTTATCCAGCGATGCGTCACTGACGCAATACCTGCGGGAAATCAATGAATTCCCGATGCTGGAAAAGGACGAGGAATATTCGCTGGCCAAGAAATGGGTGGAGAAGGGTGATGTCGCCGCCGCGCATCGCTTGGTGACCAGCCATTTGCGCTTCGTGGCGAAAATCGCCATGGGTTATCGCGGCTACGGCTTGCCCGTCAGCGACCTCATCGCCGAAGGCAACATCGGCCTTATGCAGGCGGTGAAGCGGTTCGACCCCGATAAGGGCTTCCGCCTCTCCACCTATGCGATGTGGTGGATCAAAGCGTCGATTCAGGAATATGTGCTGCGCTCATGGTCGCTGGTGAAAATCGGCACCTCCGCCACGCAGAAACGCCTGTTCTTCAACCTCCGCCGTTTGAAGAACAAATTGCAGGATTATCAGCATAACACCCTCACGCCGGAGAACGTGACCAAAGTCGCCAAGGAACTGGATGTGTCCGAAGAGGACGTGCGCGACATGGACATGCGCTTCTCCGTGAGCGACAGGCAGCTGAACGCGCCCATCAGCGGCGAGGAAGGCACATCGGAATATATGGACATGCTGGCTTCCGAAGAGGAGAGTCAGGAAACGCAGCTGGTGGAATGGCAGGAGCGCGGCAACCGCCAGATGCTGCTGGCCAATGCCATCGCCACGCTCAACGAACGCGAGCAGGACATCCTGACCCGCCGCCGCCTGCAAGAGCCGCCAGCCACGCTGGAAGAACTGAGCCAAGAGCATAGCATCTCCCGTGAGCGTGTGCGCCAGATCGAGGTGCGCGCCATGGAGAAGCTGCACACGGCCATCACGGCAGAAGCAAACGCCAAGGGCTTACCCGCCCCGAAACAGGCGCTCCCCGCCTAGGGATTAAGGCAACATACCCGCATCACGTATCCTTGCGCCGAGATAAAGCGTCCCTTCCGCGCTCAGATGATTGTTATCGCGCAAGAGGGGCGCACCCTCAGGTGTTTGGTGCATACAATCCCCATTTTCGGCGCAGAGCAGGTTGAGCGGCGAAATATAAGGCACATGATTCCGCGCAGCCATTTCAGCGAATTCTTCATCGATATCGAATACGTAGCGATGCATGAGTTGGTCAGGCAACAGCGAGTTTCCGAGAATGAGCGATTTGGCCAAGATTAAAGGTAATGCCTCGCTATAGGCAGGCTGTGGGCCGACAATGACGAGTTCGATCCCCTGCGCCTGCAAAGTCTTGACCGTTTTTTCCACCGATGCCGCATTCTTGGGAAACCATTTGGCCGCCAAGATAACCGTTTGTTTCGGATGAGTCATGAAATGTTCATGCAAGATGTATCGCATCAGCGCATCGCAATTCGCGCCCGCCGTGGATTTAATCTCCACGGGTTTGCATGCTCCCATCGAAAGGATAGAGAAGTTATATTCAGGATATGCCTTCTTGAACCCGAAGAAAAGATGGGCTGCATGGCTATCGCCCACCAGCAGATAGTTCTTCTTGGTGGGATCGTAGCGCACGCATGCTTCGATAAGCTGCTGGGAGAACGGCGTTACCCTTTTGATGAAGCAACCCTCCTTTCCTAAGGTGAAGCCTTGGTCTGCATAGGCCGCGTATCGGTTGACATCCGATGGAAATCTCTGCGGCAACCCCTGCATTTGGACTCCGAGCGCACCGATTCCGACCAGAATCACAACTAAAACCGCCGTTCCATTGAACAGGCTTCTTCGCGGAAACCGCTTGATGCCACCTGCGCTGCGGAACGGCTTCTCAATGAACCACCATGAAATGACAGCAAGCAGGAAGGAAACAACGAACAATCCGGTCTTTTCCGCTTCCGAGAAAGGAAGGTGGAACTTCTGTGACCCGTAAAAAACCATGATTGGCCAATGCCATAAATACCACGAATAGGACACCAGCCCGATGAAGCGCGGAAGTGGACTGGAAAGGCATTGCCCCATCCAAGTGGAAGTGTTGTTACCTGTATGTATCAACAACATCGCGCCCAACACCGGTAGCAAGGCCGCATGTCCGGGGAAATGGGTGCGTTCCGTGAAAGTGAAGACCGCAAACAAGATTAAAACCATGCCGGCTGCGGCACCGACCTGCCTCTGCCACGTTTTCTTAAACTCTGGGAATATCCCGATTGCCAAAAACGCACCTGCCAAAAGTTCCCACGCGCGGCTGTGCGGTAAGTAGAATGCCCAAGCCGCCCGCTCACGCGCGCCATAAACACTCGCGCAGAAACTAAGCATGAACAGTAGGGATAGCATTATTACCATCCTTTTCCGACTGAATCGCAGCTTGTACGCCGCTATAAGCAATAGGGGGAATAAGAGATAGAATTGTTCCTCCACCGCAAGCGACCAGGTGTGTAGCAGTGGCTTCGCCGAGGAAGCGGCATCGAAATAACCGCTCTCCAGATAGAAATGGATGTTCGAATAGGATAACGCGCTCGCGACGAGCGAAGAGGATAAGCTTCGCATCTCACTGGGAAGGAACAACACCCAAGCCGCGATGAAACAGGCCGCCAGCAATGAAAAAAACGCAGGGATGATGCGTCTTACACGTCGCTCATAGAATGCGGTCAGGCTGATGCCGGATTCCGCCATCTCATCGAAAAGGGTGCGGCTGATGAGATAGCCGGAAATCACGAAGAACACATCCACGCCGACATAACCGCCCGCGAATCCCCCCACGCCCAAGTGGCAAAGCACTACCGGCAAAATGGCAAGCGCCCTTAACCCATCAATGTCCGCTCTGTATCGCATGACTTCTTATGGAGCAGCTATGGCATCCGGTCAATCACAAGCTGAGAAGACACAAAAAAAGGGAGCCGATGGCTCCCTTTCTCTTCGTGCGTGTGTGCAGAGCTTATTTGTTCTTGTTGCTCTGTGCACCTGCGCGGGCATGACCTTCGGAATCGCCGTGCCAGCCGCGACCCATGCCGCTTTTCTGGTTGCTGTCCGAACGGTTCTGCGAACGCTGCTGCTCAGAAGAGAATTTGCCGTCCTGTTCACGATTCGGGGTGTTACGATTCTTAGACATGGTAGTCTCCATTGGTTGTGGTAGTAGGGGTTTAACACCTTTAGGAATGTTCCTTCCCTTCAGGTCTGTTCACCCTACCCGCCAAAGGATAAAAAATCCCACCCACGTGAAACCGCTGGGCATAAAAGGTGGATAAGACCAATTCGCGAGGTTAATCGAATCTTAGCCTATTGGATTCATTCAGCAATTTTCCCGCACGATATGCGCCGTCATCGTTGAAGTGATGCTTATCATAGAATAAAGCGCGTCCTTCGGGTGTGATGGCAGTGCATTTGCCTTCAGGGCATAGCAGGTCATAGACGGGAACGAAATCCTCCGGCGAACGCGCGTGGAATGCATCGAATTCCTCACGAATCTCCCGCTTAGGATACTCATAG
>VGDC01000220.1 GCA_016869895.1 Alphaproteobacteria bacterium | reverse complement strand
TGCCGATGCCAGACCTTTTCCTAAAGAGGAGACAACACCGCCGGTAACAAAGATATAACGTGGCATGTGCTCAAAATTCCCCTTCAGTAAATAGTGTCTGTCGTCTTAGCTGTCCTGCTCCTTGAAAATCCGTGGAGGATGCATCAAGGATTAGGCACGGTGGCAGGTGCGGAAGTTGCATCCGCCCCTTCTGTAGCGGGCGCAGTCTGCTCGGCTACAGGCTCTTCGGTGGTCGCCGCTGGCGCGGTTTCTTCCGCTGTCGGCGCAGCTTCAGGCGCGACCACAGCGGGTGCAACAACGGCGGGCGTCACGGCTGGAAGCGGCGCATCCGCATCGGGAACGCTCGGCTCGCTGGATTCGATCTGGTCGACGATGCTGGTGCGCGAAGCAGTGCCCTGCTTGCTGGAGATGATGGCTAGCGTCAGGCTGAGCAACATGAAAACGGTCGCGAGGATGGCGGTCGTTTTGGTCATCAGGTTCGCAGCCCCGCGTCCGGTCATGAAGGCGTTGCCGCCGCCACCGCCGCCGAGGCCGCCGAGACCGTCGGATTCACTACGCTGGATGAGGATGATGGCGACAAGCGCTAAAGTGACAAGAACCTGGATAACAAGAAGAACGTGAAACATCTTTATTGTGCCGCCTTAGAGCGCCCGTCATCACGGGTCTGATTGGAAGTGATTTGGTAAGCCGCATCGAGGATGGCATTGAATGCTGCCGCATCGAGACTCGCGCCGCCGACAAGCACCCCATCTACCACAGGGAGGGACATGATTTCAAGCGCATTATTCGGTTTTACGGAGCCGCCGTAGATGATGCGCGGGATTTTTTCCCCCAGAAGCTCATGCAACACTGCTTTCAGGTGGTCATGCATTTCTTCGATGTCTGTTCTGCTCGCGTGCTTTCCCGTGCCGATCGCCCAGATTGGCTCATAGGCCACTGTCAGGTTTTCGCGGGTTGCGCTGGCGGGGAGCGATTCTCTCAGCTGTGTTTCGACGAAGCTCAAATAGCTCCCGTGTTCGCGAAATCCGGCGTTTTCACCCACGCAGAGGATGACGTGCAATCCGGCTTTGATGGCCGATTCGGCTTTTTCGCGCACAAAATGGCTGGTTTCCTGCTGATGCGTGCGGCGTTCAGAGTGCCCACAAATCACGAAGCTGCACCCCGCATCGCGCAGCATGGCCGCGCTGACGCTGCCTGTGTATGCCCCTTCATCAACGGGATAGCAATCCTGCCCACCGATGAGGATGTCATCGCTTTTTCTGGAGGCTTTTGCAGCCGCCAAAGCCACGAAAGAAGGCGCTATGCCGATGGTCACGGCATCATGCGAGGTTTTTGGGTCGGAAATCGTGGAAGCGAGGTCGGTTGCGGCCTGTTGCGTCAGGTGCATTTTCCAGTTGCCGATAACGAAAAGCTCCCCCTGCACGACCATACGCCCTCGCCTTTTGCTTGTTAATATCCGCCCGCATGAGCATAGCCGGAGGATTACCGTTTGCAACCGTAAAATCCTGCGATAACCGCCATCCGGCAAAACCTTAAATAGTGCTTTCAAAAGCGAGGGGCATGGTGTAAAAACCAAGCCCAAACCCGCATTGATGAATCACCTCAGGAAACCACCATGCTTTCATCCTTACACTCCACCGCGACCGGCACATTCATGAAGATTTTCCTCTGTGTGATCGTGGCCAGCTTCGCTTTGTGGGGCATCGGCGATGTGTTTCGCACCAATGCGATGAGTGCTGCTAGCGTGGGTGGTAGCCGCATTTCCTTGCAGGAATACGATCAGGCACTGAACCGTGAGCTTGAGAACTACCGCAAAATGCTGGGGAAAGATTACAGCGCTGAAATCGTCCGTCAGATGAATGTGCCACAGCAAGTGTTGCAACGTCTGGTGCAGCAACGTCTGGTGCAGGTGGAAGCCCAAGCAGAGGGTTTGACCATCCCTGATTCTCACTTGGCGCTTGTCATCCGTGATAATCCTAATTTCGCAGGTGAGAACGGTAAATTCGATGCCTTGCTGTTCCGCCGCGTTCTTGCAGCCAATAACTTAAGCGAAAAGACCTATCTTGAACTTCTGGCGCGTGAGACGACCTCGGCTATCCTGCTGCAGGGCGCATTCTCCGGCATTCGTGTTCCTCGCGCCGCTGCCGAGCTGGCCTATCGCTTCGAGAATGAAGAGCGTACGGCGGATTTCCTGTTGTTCTCCACCTCCGCCATAAAAGACATCGCCGAGCCCACACAAGAGCAGCTGGAGACCTTCTACAAAGAGAACACCCGCCAGTTCGCATTGCCAGAAACCCGCGTTTTCTCGATGGTCGCGCTGGATGCGGATGGCTTCGCCAAATCCCTCACCTTCTCGGAAGATGAGCTGAAGGCGGAATATGAGAAACAGAAAGAGCGTTACAGTGAATCCGAGAAACGCGAAGTGAAGCAGCTGCTCTTGGCGGATAAAGAGACCGCAGATAAGGCATTCGCCGCCGTCAACGCAGGATTGTCTTATGAAGAAGCCGCGAAGGAATTCGCCGCTTTGAATCCTGATGTGAAGCTTGGCACTGTCACCAAAGAAGGTATCATCCCTGAAGCGGAGAAAGCCGTATTCTCGCTGGAAACCGGTAAAACCACCGCTCCCATCCAGAGCGGTTTCGGCTGGCATATCTTCACCGTTTCCAATGTCATCCCCGCCCATACCCGTACTTTCGAAGAAGCAAAGGGCGATGTGGAGGAGTCCCTCCGCGCAAGCCGCAGCGGTGATGAGATCTATGACCTCTCCACCACTTTGCAGGATGACCTCGCATCGGGCGTCAGCATCGACGAAGCCGCCAAGAAGGTGAACGCGAAAGTGACCCATTTCGGCCCACTGGAAAGCAACGGCAAGGATGCATCGGGCAAGCAAGCCGCCATTCCTGAAGGTTACGACGAACTGCTGGACACCGCTTTCAGCACTAACGCGGGTGAGACCTCCTCCATTCTGGAAACCAAAGATGGTTCTTACTATGCGGTCTATGTCGAAACCGTGAACCCTTCGCGTGAGCCGACCTTGGAAGAGGTGAAAGTACCCGTGACCGCCGCGTGGAAATCGGCCGAACAGAACAAGCGGATGATCGAGCTGGCAAGCACCGTGTCCAAAGAATTGGAAGAAAAGTCCTCCGCCGAAGTCGCCGCTGCCCATGGCGCGACGCTTCTGGCGAACAAGACGCTGAACCGCAACAACCCTGATTTGGGCAACGGCAAGCGCGCCAATGCTATTCTTCTCGGTTCGCTCTTCTCCGCAGAAGTGGGCAAAGCTACGGGAGCTTATCCGCTGGACGAGGACACCTATGCGGTTGCCAAGCTGGTGAAGATCATCCCTGCCGACACTACCTCCGCCGCTTCGGGTGCGGGCATCGCCAATGCCAGCGAGAATCTGCGCGGGGTCTATGCGGATGAGATGTATATGGCCTATATGAACTACCTGCAATCCAAACACCCCGTCACCGGCGTGAATGAAGAAGCCCTGCAGGAACTCGTGAAATAACAGCATAATGACACGTCAAAACGCCTTCCAGCCTGCCTTTGATGACTTCGCGCAACGCCACACGCAGGGAAAAACGCAGCTGGTGTGGACGAAAATCGTGGCGGATGTGGAAACCCCCGTCTCCGCGATGCTGAAGCTTTACCGCGAAGGCCAGCCTTGCTTCCTGCTGGAGTCCGTCACTGGCGGAGAAGTGCGTGGACGTTACTCGATTCTCGGTTTCGAGCCTGACCGCATCTGGAAATTCAACGGTCAGAAGGCAGAAATCGCCCCTTGGGAAGATGGCAAGGCTGGCACTTTCGCGCCATGCGCCGAACCGACCTTACAAGCCCTGCGCACCCTACTGGCGGAATCCTCGATTGAGATTCCTTCCGAACTACCACCCATGGCCGCAGGCATCATCGGTTATATGAATTACGATGCTATCCGTTTGGCTGAGGACATCCCAGACAGCAACCCCGACCCCATCGGCATTCCTGATGGCATCTTCGTGCGCCCCACGGTGCTGGCTATTTTCGACAATGTGGCGGGTGTGGTTTACCTCATCAGCCCCATTGTCGAAAATAGCCAGCACCGTGGGGCGCACGAAG
>VGDC01000219.1 GCA_016869895.1 Alphaproteobacteria bacterium | reverse complement strand
ATGGTGGGCACCATCGTCGGCGGTCTGGTCGGCCTTGGCATCGCCATCGCGCAGACCACCATCCGCCGCAGGCACATGAAACGCCAGATGGAGAACGGCGGATTGCTGCTTTGGGTGAATACCCCCACCCGTGAGCGTGAACGCGTCGCCAGCAACATCCTCAGCCGCAATGGCGCGCGGGATGTGCGCATCCAGCAGGTGGTGTTGAACTAGGCTTGCGAAATCGTCCGGAAGAGGATGACGAGCAGCAGTTGCAGCACGGTCAACAGCCAGAAAAGGGCGCGGAAACGCGCCTTTTTCGTTTTGTGGCGGAACACGCGTGATCCTGCGAAAGCGCCTATCGTGCCGCCGACGAATGCCATGGCATGCAGGGCTTTCTCCGGTATGCGGCGTTTGCCCTTCACCGCGGCTTTCTTGTCATAGCCGTAAGCCGCGAATGTCCAGAGATTGATGAACAGTAGATGGAGAATGCCGATAATCCACAGCGCATCGGCGGAGAAGGGCGCACCCGCCTGCCAATCCCCCGCGTTATAGGCCAATACCGCCAGCAGTACCGTCAGCACATGGGCGGCGTAAAACACCTGTCGCAGCGTGCGGAAGACGGCAGCGAGCAGGAAAAGGATGGCAAAGGCGGTGATGAGCATAGGGGTTCTCCGTTCATCCCATAAAAGCAAACCCCGCCCGAAAAAGCAAACCCCGCCTCTTCGCAAGGAAGAAGGCGGGGCGCGAACACTTAGGCTTGAAGCCGAAGTGTTATCTCCAAGCGGGTTTACCGAGGTTCACATCGTCCTTATCGGTCAGACCACCGGCAGCGGCACCAAGGGCACCACCGACGAGTGCGCCGCCAGCGACGGAACCACCGGTCAATGCGCCGACGGCAGCACCGGTACCCGCACCGATACCGGCACCGGAAAGGGCGCGGTCGCCAGTGGTGTTACCGCAAGCGGCAACGGCGAGCAGGGCGACAGAGCAAAGAAGGGGTTTGATGAAAGTTTTCATGGTAATCTCCTGTTATTAAGCATGGGTAGGTGTGGGTTCATTCTCACTCTACACCCACCGCTCGCAACTTTTCCGTTGGGCGCGAAGGGCAAGGATATAAAAACCCGATAAATCCTTGTCATGGAATCTTCACAGACCCTTGCTTGCATCCACGGAGAAGTCCTATACACTGGGAAAACACAAAAATAGGGTGAAATATGCGGCTTTTAGTGGTGCGCCACGGAGAATCCATCGCCAATATCCATAAAGACCTCGGCGTGAAACCGGGGTATGAGGAAATGCGCGACGAAGAAGTGCCGCTGACCCGCTGGGGGCGCGAACAGGCGCTGGAGACGGGCAAGGCACTGCGCGAACAATACCTCAACAATCCCGATTTTGCCGGACGAACGCTGAAAATCGTCCATAGCCCGTTCCTGCGCACCCGCCAGACGATGGAAGCCATCCTTGAAGGATTCGGCGATGCAGCAGCTGTGCAGAGCATCACCAGCGACGCACGCGTGCGCGAACAGGGGTTCGGCCTGTTCGATTGCATCAGCGACCCTGCCGTGGCCATGAAAAAATGGCCGGAGGAATACGCCGCATGGAAAGCCGCCCGCAAGGCCGATAAATACCACGCGAAAGCCCCCGGCGAAGGCGCAGAAAGCCGCCATGATGTGGTGGAGCGCGTGAAACCTGTTCTTGAAGAGCTCATCGCCGCGAAGGAAGACAAGGTGGATGTGCTGGTCGTCGGCCATGGGTTGATGAACCGCGCCATCGAGATGAACCTCGGCGGGCATGATGCGGATTGGCTGCGCAAATCCCTGAACCCCAAGAACTGCACCGTGCGGGTGATGGAAGGCGAGGAGATGGGCACATTCTCCGCCCGTACCATCAGCGAAGGCAAGCAACGCCCCAGCCATCTGCCGCCGAAATACAAGACCGAGGCTTACGGCCAAGGTTTCGCGGGCATCGAACGCGTGGCATGAGCAATCCCTACGATTATAATCCCGTATTGGACTTCTGGTTTGTGGAAAGCACGCCGGAGGATTGGTTCGCCGTGAGTACGGATTTCGATGCGCTCATCCACGCGCGTTTCGCGGATGTCTATGCTGCGGCTGCTGCGGGTGAATTATGGAAATGGCGGAAAAAGCCAGAAGGGCGGTTGGCTGAAATCATCGTGCTCGACCAGTTCTCGCGTAATCTATTCCGCAATGACCCGCGTGCTTTCGCCCATGATACGATGGCGCTGGCCTTGGCGCAGGAAGCCGTTTCAATCGGTGCCGATGCGTTTCTACCCGAAGCTCGCCGGCACTTCCTCTATATGCCCTATATGCATAGCGAGAGCGCGGCTATCCATGTGGAGGCGTTGCGTCTGTTCACGTTGCTCGGCAATGACAATGCGCTGGATTACGAGCATAAGCACAAGGTAATCATCGACCGTTTCGGGCGATATCCGCATCGCAACAAGGTGTTGGGTCGTGAATCGACGGCGGAGGAAGAAGCGTTCCTCACGCAGCCGGGTTCATCCTTCTAGTTCTCGCTCCAGCCGCATTCCTTCAACAATTTCAGCATATGTTCCGGCGGGGCGGCGATGGCCTCTGCCTTCGGCTTGTCCTTGCCAAGCGGAATGCTGATGCTGCGGGAGTGCAGGTGGAGGACGGGCTGGGTAGTATCCGACAGTTCCCGCCCCGCATAAATCGTCTCGCCGACGATGGGGCAGCCGAGTGCCGCCAGATGCACACGAATCTGGTGGGTGCGACCCGTGCGCGGCCAGCAGGCGATCCACGCGTGTGTGTCTGTCTTGCCCAAAACCTGATAATCCGTCACCGAGGGCTTGCCCTCTTTCTCATCGACCTTCACCCACCAGCTGCGCTTGTCCTTCGACAGTTTCGCCAGCGGCAGGTCGATGCGTCCCGAATCCTTCGGCGGATGGCCGTTCGTGACCGCCCAATAGACCTTCTCCACGCCGCCATCGGCGAAGAGATTGCCCAGTTTGCGCAGCGCCTTAGGGTGCCGCCCCAGCACCAGACAACCGCTGGTGTCGCGGTCTAGCCGATGGGCGAGGGAGGGGGGCTTCGACCAGCCGAAGCAGAGCGCGTCAAAGTATTGCTCCAGATTCTCGCCGCCCTTCGGCCCTGCATGGACGGGCAGGCCAGCGGGCTTGTCGATGATGAGCATCAACCCATCGCGGTACAACACGCGTTCAACCAGAAAATCGGCGGGGCGGGAGAGTTTCATAGCGCAGGGACTGCCGGAGCGGTCTCGGAGATCTCTTCCTGATCCACCACGGAAGGGTGGAGCGGCTTGGTCAGGTCGCGCACGCTGATGATGACGAAAAGGATGAGGATAATGATCAGGGAAACCTGCAAGCTGTTTAGATTCAGCACTTTATCGAAGTTGCTGAGCACATCCTCTTTCGCTTGTCCAGCGATGCTTTTCTTTTTGGTTTTCGTGTCTTCTGTGGGGTCGAAATTGTCGTTCATCGTCGCCTCGTCTATGCAGGATATGGCGCGAAAATAGAACGGAAATGCCCCTTTGCCAAGATTATTTACGCGTCGCCCTTAAGGCTTCGAGTTCTTCGAGGATGTCGGCGTATTGGGGCGAGTCCTTGCCGAGGAGGAGCAGGGCTTTCTCATAGCCGGTGATGGCCTCTTCCACCTGTCCGTGCGCGGCGAGCACAGAGGAGCAAGTGACCGCGAGAAGTGCGGATTCGGCGCGGTTCGTGGCGTTCACAGCGGTGACTTCGCGGAACGCGCCGCGCACGAGTTCCAAGGCTTCATCCATATTCCCGCGCGCTTTATGGGCGAGGATGAGCTGGTTCTTCGTCTCCAGCAGCAGCGGATGCTCGGCGGGAAGCTGGGCGCGGAAGGTGGCGAATGCGAGCTTACCTTGCGCGATGGCGAGGCCGTATTGCCCTGCTTCATAGGCCTTTCGGGATTTGTTCTTGAGCGAGAGTGCGGCGGCGTGGTCTTCCCGGCGGCGATGGCCAGCGTAAACCACATAGGCCACAGAGCCGATGAGTGTGCCGACGGCAGCGGCGGCGATGTGCCGCGCTTTGAGTTTCAGGCCTTGTGGCCAAGCAAGGCCGATGGTGATGGTGTCCTGCATGATACCTACTTGGTTGGGGTTTCCCGATGC
>VGDC01000218.1 GCA_016869895.1 Alphaproteobacteria bacterium | reverse complement strand
ATGATCCGGAGAGCGAAGTCATCATCATGAGCCGCAAGCTGAACAAGCTGGACGGCAGTTACGGCGGCGTGGTGCTGGCCGCCATCGACCCCAAATATTTCGTGGATTTCTTCGATTCCGTCTCCCGCGGGGAAAACCACTTCATGAGCATCGCCCTGTCCGATGGCACGGTGATGGTCTCCGGCCCAGAGAAGAATGCCAGCAACCTCGCGCTGCAGAAGCTACTCACCGAGAAAGCCACCGACCTGACCAAGGAGAAGAGCTTCAAGCCCTACTTCGCTACGCAGGATGGGGTGGACAAGGTCTTCGCGAACAACCGCCTCGGCAGCTTCCCCGTCACCGTCTCCATCGCGCTCGACAGCCGCGATTTCCTGAGCTCATGGAAGAACAACCAGTTCAAGGATTTGCTGTTCCTGACCATCTTCCTGCTGTTCGGCACGGCATTGTCCCTCTTCGCGGTGACCATGGAGAAGCAGATTAAGCGTGTGCAGCGGTCGGAAGCGGCAGCGGTGCTAGCCAGCCAGACGAAATCCGAGTTCCTCGCCAATATGAGCCATGAATTCCGCACGCCGCTGAACGCCATCATCGGCTTTTCGGATATGCTGCTGGCCACCTATTTCGGTGACCTGAACGAGAAGCAGAAAGAACGCGTGCACGACATCAACCTCTGCGGCAACCACCTGCTCCAGCTTATCAACGATATCCTGGAGTTCTCCAAGGGCGAGGCGGGCAAGCTGGAACTGCGCGAGGAGCTGGTGGAAATCGCCCAGACCATCGAAGAATGCAAGCGCATGATGCGCGAGAAGCTGAACCTCAAGCACATCAGCATGACTGCGCAGCTTGACCAAGACCACCCCGCCCTGCTAGGCGATGCGCGCAAGGTGCGCCAGATTCTGCTGAACCTGGTCTCTAACGCAGTGAAATTCACGCCCCATAACGGCTCCATCACCGTCTCAAGCTATGTGGATGACGCAGGATTCCTGCGCCTCAGCGTGGCGGATACGGGTATCGGCATGGCCGAGGCCGACATCCCCAAAGCCATGTCCGTCTTCGGGCAGGTGCACCGCAATCAAAGCCTTGAGGGTACGGGGCTGGGTCTGCCTTTGTGCAAAATCTTCGCGGAACTGCATGGGGGCAATATCTATATCGCCAGCACCGTGGGCGTCGGCACGACGGTGGAAGTCTCCTTCCCGCCTGAACGTATCCTGAGCAGCGCAGACATCGCCAAAATGCGCGAAGATGCTTATGCTTTCGATGATCAGGGCTTGCTGCCGCTGGCGGATGATGAGAACCGGAACGGCTAAGGATTAAATCCCCAGCACATCCTGCATGGAATAGAGCCCTGCAGGCTTCCCCGCTGCCCATTTGGCTGCGCGGATGGCTCCGGTGGCATAGATGCCTCGGCTGGAGGATTTGTGGGTCAGTTCGATGCGTTCGCCAGCCCCAGCGAAAATCACCGTATGATCGCCGATGACATCGCCGCAGCGCAAGGTAGCGAAACCGATTTCGCCTTCGGGGCGCGCACCGGTATGGCCTTCGCGGGAAAGCTTCGCCACGCCATCGAAGGCGACTTTTCGCCCCTCCGCCGCCGCTTTACCCAGCAACAATGCCGTGCCGGACGGTGCATCCACCTTGTGGCGATGGTGCATCTCCACCACTTCGATGTCATAGGACGGATCGAGGCGGCTGGCGACTTCCTTCACCAGCGCGGAAAGCATGGTCACGCCGATGCTCATGTTGAACGACCAGACGATGGGCGCGGCTTCGGCATATTTCGCCAGCATCGCGCTTTGCGAAGCATCCAGACCCGTCGTGCCGCAGATGAGCGGCTTGCCATACGCCGCCGCCTGTTCTGCCAATGCCAGCGTTGAGGCGGGGGTGGTGAAATCGATGACCGCATCGGCGATGGAGTATAACGCGGCAGCGGTGGAGACCACTTCGAAAGGCGCATCCACGCCGGATGCCAGCCAATAATCACGGCTAGGCACAGCTTGGTCGGGGCGGATGCTGCCCGCCACCAGCTCGACGCCCTCGGATTCCTGCACCGCTTTCAGCAGTGTCAGCCCCATGCGCCCCGTGCAACCCGCAATGCCGATTTTCATAGTCAGTCCTTAATGTTGCGCCCTTAAAAATCTCCTGATTTTTAATTGGCACGCAGCTTCGCTGGCTCATGGCTGGTTCGGTCTGCTGACCTCACAGCACCCCCATTTGCCTCGTTCATCAATCCTTCAAATCCACCCAGAAGTCCTTCACTTTCGAGAAGAAACCTTCGGATTCGGGGCTATTCGTCTTGCCTTCCGACGC
Source organism: Alphaproteobacteria bacterium (assembly GCA_016869895.1). GTDB lineage: Bacteria > Pseudomonadota > Alphaproteobacteria > Rickettsiales > VGDC01 > VGDC01. Next base: position 1,828 of record VGDC01000218.1, on the reverse strand, counting down.
GCCGGAGAATTCCTTCAGCAGGTCTTTCTGGCGTTTGGAGAGGTTCACGGGCGTTTCTACCGCCGCATGGATATACATATCCCCGCGGTTGGGCGAACGCATGATGCTCATGCCGCGGCCTTTCAGGCGGAATTGACGTCCCGTCTGCGTGCCTGCGGGGATGTTCACCTTCACGCGGCTGCCCTCGATGGTCGGCACTTCCACCGTGCCGCCCAGCGCGGCATCGGTAAAGGAAAGCGGCACTTTGCAGTGGATATCCGCGCCTTCGCGTTTGAACAGCTGATGCGGCTTCACGGAAAGGAAGATATACAGATCCCCTTCCTGCCCGCCACGGAATCCGGCTTCGCCCTCTCCCGCAAGGCGAATGCGCGTGCCCTCCTCGACACCGGCGGGGATATTGACGATGAGGGATTTCTCTTTACGCACACGCCCCGAACCTGCGCATTTCTTGCAGGGGTCTTTGATGATCTTGCCCATGCCTTGGCAGGTGGTGCAGCCGCGCTCGATGGTGAAGAACCCCTGCTGCGCACGGATTTTCCCTGCGCCTTGGCAGGTCGGGCAGGTGGTGGGCTTGCTGCCCTTTTCGCCGCCCGAACCCTCGCAGGATTCGCAGGCCGCCGAGGTGGTGACGGTGATGGTCTTCTGCGCGCCTTTGAACGCATCTTCCAGCGTGATGGAGAGATTATAGCGCAGGTCAGCCCCGCGCGTGTTGGCATTGGCCTGACCGCCACGGCCACGGCCACCGCCCTGTCCGCCGCCGAAGAGATCGTCGAAGATGTCGGCGAAGGAAGAGGAGAAATCGAACCCTCCCGCACCTGCGCCGCCGCCCATGCCGCCCTCGAATGCGGAGTGGCCGAAGCGGTCATAGGCCGCTTTCTTCTGGTCGTCCTTCAGGACATCATAGGCTTCGCTGACTTCCTTGAATTTCTGCTCCGCCGCCGCATTACCCGCGTTGCGGTCGGGGTGGTATTGCATCGCCAGCTTGCGGTATGCCTTCTTCAGCTCATCCTTCGACGCGCTTTTATCGACGCCCAGCGTCGCATAATAATCGGCTTTTGCCATGCGTGTATCCCATTCGTTTCACAGGCCTACGCCACCCTGCGAAAAATCCGCGAGGGTGGCGTGGCTGAGGTTCAGTCGAAACAAACCATCACTGGCTTACTTCTTTTTGTTGTCGTCCACTTCTTCGAAATCCGCATCGACGACTTCCGCGTCGAGGATTTCGCCGTCCTGACCACCGTTATTGGTCGCATCACCGGAATCGGAAGCGGAACCTGCCGCGTCCTTCTCCTGCTGCGCCTTGTAGATGGCTTCGCCGAGTTTCATGGTGGACTGGGTCAGCGTCTGCGTCTTCTCTTCGATTTCCGCTTTATCCTCGGCTTCAAGGGCGGATTTCAGCGCCGCGATGTCCTTCTCGATGGTCTCCTTGTCGGCTTTCGCAAGGGCAGCGCCATGCTCGGCAAGGTTCTTCTCGGCGGAATGCAGCAGGCTCTCGCCCTGGTTCTTCGCATCGACCAACTCACGGCGTTTCTTATCTTCCGCTGCATTGGCTTCCGCGTCCTTCACCATCTTCTCGATGTCGGCATCCGACAGACCACCGGAGGCCTGAATGCGGATCTGCTGTTCCTTGTTGGTCGCTTTGTCCTTCGCGGAGACGTTCACGATGCCGTTCGCGTCGATGTCGAAGGTCACTTCCACCTGCGGCATACCGCGCGGTGCTGGGGCGATACCCACGAGGTCGAACTGGCCGAGCAGTTTGTTATCAGCGGCCATTTCGCGCTCACCCTGGAAGACGCGGATGGTCACAGCCGTCTGGTTGTCTTCCGCG
>VGDC01000217.1 GCA_016869895.1 Alphaproteobacteria bacterium | reverse complement strand
GCCGACGACCTTGGGGTGCTGGCCCATGCCGAGGTAATCGTTGCTGCACCAGACGGTGATGTCCTTGCCGGTCTCTTCATCCGTGGCGACGGGGAACTGGCCGGCGCGGCGCGCCAAATCCATGAACACGCGATAGCGGCCTTCCGCCTTAAGCGCATCCACTGCTTTACCGAATTCCGCCTCGTAGTCGAAAACCATGTCGTAATCCTTGCCAAACCTAATCTAAATGCCTTGCAATCAATCCAAAAGCTTAAATCTGCCGCTCTTTCATCGAGAAGGAGCGGATGTGATGCCACATCCCAATCGCTATAGCGAATAATAGTGCTGCAACCGCCTGATGTTTCGAGGCTAACATGATGGGCACTCCGCCCAGCAGCGTCATGATGCCGAGTGCCATTTGCACCACCAGCGCGGCAGAAAGTAGCATTAAATAGCGTTTTAATCTACTCCCTATTGTCACTTTATGCGTTTGTTTCCACACCGCGACCACAAAGGCCACAATAGCGAAGGTGGTGATATACGCGCCGATGCGGTGCTGGAACTGCACCATGGTGACGTTCTCGAAGTGGTTGCGCCATGCGGGTTCCATGACATACAGCCCGTTCGGCACCCAATGCCCGTCCATCAGCGGGAAGGTGTTATAGGCAAGGCCAGCGTCCAACCCTGCCACCAGCGCACCCAGCAAAACCTGCACGAAGATGATGATATTCAGGGCGATGACACTGTTCAGAACCCACCTAGGCAGCGGAGTTGTCTCCGCAAGCATTTTTTCGTCTTTTCGCAGGTCAAGCGCCACCCAGATGAGCGCTCCCAGCAGCACGAAGGCCGTGCCCAGATGCAGCGCGAGACGATAAGGGCTAACGCTCGGCACATCAATCAACCCGCTTTTGACCATATACCAGCCGATGACACCCTGAAGCCCGCCCAGCAGGAATAATCCCGCCAGTTTGAAGGACAATGGTTTGGTCAGTTGCTTGCGAGCCGCGAACCACAGGAACGGCAGCAGGAAGACGAAACCGATGGCGCGCCCCGCCAGACGATGCAGATATTCCAGCCAGAAGATGCCTTTGAATTCCTCCAGCGTCATGCCGAAGTTCACCTGCGTATATTGCGGGCTGGTGCGGTATGCCTCGAACTCCGCTTGCCATGCCTCGACGGTCATGGGCGGCAGCGTACCCGTGAAGGGCTTCCAATGGACGATGGACAGGCCGGACTCGGTCAGGCGCGTCAATCCGCCCAACACGATCATGCCGAAGACGCATAACGCCGTGAACAGAAGCCAGATGCTGATCGCTTTACGCGCGGATGGGGTCATATCGCTAAAACACTGGAAAAAAGCGGGGCGGCACACTATGGTGACTGCCATATCCGGGCAACGCCCAAAAATCCCGCGCACTATAGCCAAAACACCATGCAAACACCAGCGATTTCTGACCTCATCCTCCCGCAAAATCCCACCGCCGCCATCCGCCGCTGGGTGCTGCTCGTGGTGGCGACTTTGGCCGCTTCAGGGTTGGAAGTCTTCGTGCTGCTGGCGGGTCGCGGGTCGTCCCTCGCTGACAAGGAAATCATCAAAGCCGCCTTCCATGACTTCCTCGTGGTGCATGTCGATTTGTCGGCGGTTGCATGGTTTTTAGGGATATGCCTGCTTTTCTGGGCGATGCTGACCGATGCGCGCAAAAGCCCCGTCCCATTCTTGCGTGGCGCGGCGAAAGCCACCTTCGCGCTCGGCTGCTTAGGGATAGCCATCTCGCCGCTGTTGCAAAATGGCGTGCCGCTGATGAGCAATTATATTCCGGTTTACACTTCTCCCCTGTTCTTCTGCGGCCTTGGCTTGCTGGCCACTTCGCTGGTGCTGGGGCTGGTGGATGCACTGCTCTCCCTGCGTTGGCGCGGGGCGTTCACCACGCCTGAAGGCGCGCTGGCATTCGGCATTGGCGGCAGTGCTTATATCATCCTGCTTGCGCTGATGTTCTTCTTCTGGAGCTATGCGCGCATCGCCGCGCCGGAAGCGGCTTCGCAGGATTATTATGAGCTGCTCTTCTGGGCGGGTGGGCATATCCTCCAATTCGCCTATGGTCAGTTGCTGCTAGTCGCATGGCTATGGCTCGCACAAGCGGCGGGTTTGCCAGTGAAGTTGAAGCCTGCCCTGCTCGGCGCGCTCTTCCTGCTCTATCCGATTGTGGCGACAACTTCGGTGCTGGCCTTTGTGGACGGCTCCACACCTTATAACCTGCAATTCTTCACCGACCAGATGCGCCACGGCAATATCGCCGCCACACTACTCGGCGCATACCTCGTCGCACTGCTGCTCCGCCACGGAAAACCTGCGCGTGAGCATCTCGCCGCTTGGGTCTGCCTCGCCTGCTCGTTCCTGTCCTTCCTCTTCGGCGGCATTCTGGCCTTCATGATTTCCGGCTCGAACACCATCATCCCCGGTCATTACCATGGCTCCATCGTCGGCATGACCGTCGCTTTCATGGGCGTGATTTATCTGCTCCTGCCGAAACTCGGTTACGGCGATGTGCTCCAGCGTAAACTCACCCTCTTCCAGCCCATACTCTATGTGGGCGGCACGCTCATCCACGCCATCGGCTTGGCCGTGGCAGGGAGTTACGATACCCAGCGCAAGACCGTGGGCATCATGGCCGATGCGCCGGAAGCCGCCGTTCAGGCGATGAAACTCGCCCGTCATGGCGGGTCACTGGCCATCCTTGGCGGCGGGATTTTCGTGGTGCTGGTGATGATTTCGTATCGGAAACGCAGCAAATCAGCGTGAACGCTGTTGACCTTCGGCGGCTTTCTCCAAACGCGCCAACCGCTGCACGAAGGTCTCGCCCGTGTGCTGCGCCGCTTTCACGGGGTTGTTCACCTCCCGTTGCGATTCGCGCACCGCGCTGACGTATTTGATGATGTCCTCACGGGGGTATTGCCCGACCTTATCCGCCGCCGAACGGGCGATTTCCATCTTTTCCAGCGCCGAAGCCAGATGCGCCGCATGGCCATGACCTATGGCGCGTTCATCCGCCGCCACTTCGGCTTCCGTCGAAATGCCTGATAATGTCGCGATGTTTGCGTCGCGCTTCTGTTCCACCTCAGCGACTTGCTTGGGGTGCGAGCCGTTGCGTTGATGGTAATACGCTTCTTTCGCGCTATCTTCCGCAGTTTCGATAGCACGCACTTTGTCATAGAACAAATCTTCGCGGATGAGATGATCCATCTCATGATTCAACACCGCCGCCGTTTCAGCGCGGGTGAAATGCTCGGCCGCCGCTTCGGGAATGATGACCGCATTGACCGGATGCAACGCTGAGAAGCTCCCCAAGGACGAACGCGCATGAGCCAGACGGTGCTCTTCTGTCTGCCCTTGCACAGGAAGGATATAGATTTTCGGGTCGATGCCGTTTTCTTTGGCAACTTCTTGAGCGATACCTACGAGCAGGTCATGGGCAGGGTTGCCTGCGTCCGGCGCGACGATGGTGCCGTCAGCGAGTTTGGACGCGATTTCCCGCTCGGCCACCCCCCGCCATTTCTCCCGTTCGTATTCGCTGATTTCGCTCATTTCCACACTATGTTTTCACCTATTCTGTGCTATTTCTTGGCAAAAAAGTGTGAAATTTCGATGAAATGCGTTAGACGGGCTCCGTGTGGATATGGATTTCCGCATCGGGATAAAGCGCATAGACCACTTCCTCCACCGCATCGTTGATGTCATGGGCATCCTTCAGCGAAAGCGCACCATCCACATCCACCGTCACCTGAATGAACGCCAACACGCCGGAGCGGCGGGTACGGAGATTGCGCGCCGCCTTCACCCCCTCCACCGCGCGCACGGCGGCATAGATTTCACCGCGCTCGGCATCGGAAAATTCCCTGTCCATCAGGTTCTGGAAAGCCGCATGCCCCACTTTCCACGCCCCATAGAGGATATAACCTGCGATGACGAGGGCGAAGAGCGGATCGGCCCAATGCCAGCCAAAAAAGGTCGCCAACACGATAGCGAGGATGACCGCCAGATTGGAAAGCACGTCCATCTCGTAATGCACGGCATCGGCCTTCACCGCAGCGGAGGCGGTGACCCGCACGACATGGCGCTGATAAAGGACAAGACCGAGGGTGACAGCGATAGAGAAGACCATGACCCCGATACCGACCATGCT
>VGDC01000216.1 GCA_016869895.1 Alphaproteobacteria bacterium | reverse complement strand
CATCAAGATATGCTTGATGGCTTTGCGGCACAGGTTGGCGATTTCGCGCTCAAGGCTACGCACGCCCGCCTCGCGGGTGTAATAGCGGATGAGATCGCGCAGCCCTTCATCGGAAATCTCCCACTCCCCTGCTTTCAAGCCATGGTTCTCCATCTGCTTGGCGATGAGGTGTGAACGGGCGATTTCCAGCTTCTCGTCCTCGGTATAGCCGGACAGACGGATGATCTCCATACGGTCAAGCAACGGGCGAGGCATGTTGTAGCTATTCGAAGTGGCGATGAACATCACGTCGGACAGGTCATAGTCCACTTCGAGGTAGTGGTCGTTGAACGTGTTGTTCTGTTCAGGGTCAAGCACCTCCAACATCGCCGCTGCGGGGTCGCCACGGTGGTCGCTGCCCATCTTGTCGATTTCGTCGAGCAAGAAGAGCGGGTTGGAGGATTTCGCCTTCTTCATGTGCTGGATGATTTTGCCGGGAAGCGCGCCGATATACGTCCGGCGGTGACCACGGATTTCCGATTCATCGCGCACGCCGCCCAGCGACACGCGCACATAGTTGCGGCCAGTGGCTTTGGCGATGCTGCGCGCCAGCGAGGTCTTACCCACACCTGGAGGGCCTACGAGGCACAGGATAGGGCCTTTGAGGCTCTTGGTGCGCTGCTGCACCGCGAGATATTCGAGGATACGTTCTTTGACCTTCTCCAGACCCGCATGGTCTTCGTCGAGAATCTCTTTCGCCTTGTTGATGTCACGCAGGATTTTGGTCGGGCGTTTCCATGGCAGGGAAAGCAGCCAATCAAGGTAGTTTCGCACCACGGTCGCTTCAGCGGACATCGCGCTCATCTGGCGCAGCTTCTTCACTTCCGCCTTCGCTTTGTCGCGGGCTTCCTTGGAAAGCTTTGTCTTCTCGATGCGCTTCTCCAGTTCGCCGACCTCATCGACGCCCTCGTCGCCTTCGGTCAGTTCCTTCTGGATGGCCTTCATCTGTTCATTCAGGTAATACTCGCGCTGGGTCTTCTCCATCTGGCGTTTGACGCGGGAACGGATGCGGCGCTCGGTGTTCAGCACACCGATTTCCGACTCCATGAAGGAGAACACGCGCTCTAAGCGATCGGGCACGTTCAGCACTTCGAGGATCTGCTGCTTCTCATGCAGCTTGATGGACAGGTGCGACGCAATGGTGTCGGCCATGCGGCTGGCGTTCTCGATTTGCTCGATGGAACCCAGAATCTCCGGCGGAATCTTTTTGTTCAGCTTCACATACTGTTCGAACTCGGCCATCAGCGAGCGGGTCAACGCCTGCGTCTCGGAGGGCTTCTCGTCGATATCGGCCATTACCTCGGCTTCGACCTTGAAGAACTCGTTATTATCCACGAACTGGTCGATGCGCGCGCGCTCGATGCCTTCGATGAGCACCTTCACAGTGCCATCCGGCAAGCGCAGCAACTGGAGGATGGAAGACACCGTACCCATCTGGTAGATGTCCTTCTCGCCGGGATCATCCTGCGAAGCGTTCTTCTGCGCGACCAGCAGGATACGCTTATCGTCGCGCACCACATCTTCCAGCGCTTTCACGGATTTTTCACGCCCCACGAAGAGCGGCACGATCATGCCGGGGAAGACGACGATATCCCGCAAAGGAAGAACGGGGAAGACTTGGGTCTGTGCTATCGTCATGGCGTGCGCTTTCTTACGGTTTCTGAATCAACGAAGCTATCGCTGCTACAGAGTATATAGGTAAGAAAAGCCACATTACCAGAGGGAATGGCATAGAATGGCGCGAAACGCACAAAAAAAGGGTGATAACTTCACGTTATCACCCTTTTTTCTTATTTCTGCGAATCGTCCATCAAGAAGCTTCAGGCTGCTTCTTGGAGCTGGACTTCTTCTTGTCAGCCGACACGATGGTCGGTTCTTTCTTGCCGCGGATGACCTCACCGTTGATGACAACTTCTTCGACATTCTCAAGGCTTGGAAGTTCATACATCGTGGAAAGCAGCACGCCTTCAAGGATGGAGCGTAGACCGCGCGCACCGGTTTTGCGCTCGATGGCGAGTTTCGCCACTTCGGAGAGCGCATCCGGGGTGAAGGTCAGCTTCGCGCCTTCCATCTCGAACAGCTTCTGATACTGCTTGACGATGGCGTTCTTCGGCGTGGTGAGGATGTTGATGAGCGCCGCTTCATCAAGGTCTTCCAGCGTCGCAATGACGGGCAGACGGCCGATGAACTCAGGGATGAGGCCGAACTTCAGCAGATCTTCTGGCTCGACGCGCTTGAACAGCTCGCCAGTCTTCTCGGCGGTCTTGTCACGCACATCCGCGCCGAAGCCGATAGCCTGACCTTTACCGCGCGCGGCGATGATCTTATCCAGACCCGCGAACGCACCACCCACGATGAAGAGGATGGAAGCGGTGTCTACCTGCAGGAATTCCTGCTGGGGATGCTTACGGCCACCCTGCGGGGGAACGGAAGCCACGGTGCCTTCGAGCATCTTCAGAAGTGCCTGCTGCACGCCCTCGCCCGATACGTCACGGGTGATTGAGGGGTTGTCGGACTTGCGGGAGATCTTATCGACTTCGTCGATGTAGATGATGCCCCGCTGTGCACGCTCGACGTTATAGTCAGCAGCCTGCAACAGACGCAGGATGATGTTCTCCACGTCTTCACCGACATAGCCAGCCTCGGTGAGCGAGGTAGCATCCGCCATGGTGAAGGGCACGTCGAGGATGCGGGCAAGCGTCTGCGCGAGCAGGGTCTTACCGCAACCGGTCGGGCCGATGAGCAGGATGTTCGACTTCGCGATTTCGACTTCCGAGCCTTTTTCGGTGATGGCGAGGCGTTTGTAGTGGTTATGCACCGCTACGGAGAGCACCTTCTTCGCCGCTTCCTGACCGATGACATAATCATCGAGCACCTTGCGGATGTCGCGCGGGGTGGGGATACCATCGCCCAGACCCTTGATGGAACCGGACTTGTCTTCCTCGCGGATGATGTCCATGCACAGTTCGACGCATTCATTGCAGATGAACACCGTCGGGCCGGCGATGAGCTTGCGCACTTCGTGCTGGCTCTTGCCGCAGAAGGAGCAATACAGGGTATTGTTCTTCGTGTCTCTGCTGCCTGTTTTCGTCATGAGGAAACCTTTCCTATACTCTGTCTTTTGCTCGGCTTATTTCTTGGAATCGTCGGTCGCGGGTTTAGGGCGGGTGGTGACGATTTCGTCGATAAGACCGAATTCTTTCGCTTTCTCTGCGCTCATGAAGTTATCACGCTCCATGGCACGCTCGATGACCGCCAGTTTCTGGCCGGTATGCTTCACATACAGGTTGTTCAGACGCAGGCGCAGGTCGATGATCTCGCGGGCGTGGATCTCGATGTCGGACGCCTGACCACGGAAACCACCGGAAGGCTGGTGGATCATGATGCGCGCGTTCGGCAGGGCGAAGCGTTTGCCCGGCTCACCGGCGGTGGAGAGCAGCGAGCCCATGGAAGCGGCCTGACCGAGAACGAGGGTGGCGACTTTCGGGCGGATGTACTGCATCGTGTCGTAAATCGACAAGCCGGAGGTAACGACACCGCCGGGCGAGTTGATGTACATGAAGATATCCTTCTCGGGGTTCTCGGCCTCAAGGAAGAGCAGCTGCGCTACGATGAGCGAAGCCATCGTGTCGTGCACCTCGCCGGTGACGAAGATGATGCGCTCTTTCAGCAGGCGGGAATAGATGTCGAAAGAACGCTCGCCGCGAGCGGTCTGCTCAATCACCATCGGCACGAGGGTCATCATTTCCTCAAAGGTAGAATTCGTCATGGGTCGTGTACTCCATTAGGTATTGAAACCAGTTATCCGTGGCTTATTCTTTCGCGCCAGCGGCCTTCTTGGTGGCTTTCTTCTTCGCGGGCTTGGCTGCCTCTTCGTCCTCATCAGCGTCGAGCTTCACGAGTTCTTCCAGCGACAGTTTCTGCTCTTTGGTCTTCACTTTGCCGAAGATGAGGTCGACGACCTTGTCTTCGAACAGCGGGCCGCGCAGTTCTTCGATGTGGTTCGGGTTCTTGCGGTAGAACTCGATGACCTGCGCTTCCTGACCGGGGTACTGGCGCGCCTGTTCGACGACCGCGCCCATCAACTCCTGCTGGGAGACCTGCACGTTCTCTTTGCGGCCAAGTTCGG
>VGDC01000215.1 GCA_016869895.1 Alphaproteobacteria bacterium | reverse complement strand
TCATCAGTGAACTCACCATCGCCGAGGTGCAGTCCCTCATCGCGGATGGCACCATCACGGGCGGGATGATTCCCAAGGTGGAGACGTGCATCGGCGCGATTCAGGCCAATGCCGGTTCGGCGCATATCCTGAACGGCAAAATCCCCCACGTGCTGCTGGTGGAGATTTTCACCGAGCACGGCGCAGGCACGATGGTGTTAAGGGAGTGAGAAGAGAGGGACGGAAGCATGGTCAGCAGACCATGCCAGCCTTGAGCCAGCGTAGCGTCGCCTATGTGAAAATCAGCAGATTTTCACGAGGCAACAAGATGCCTAAACTCCGCTACGATCCGCTCGTATAAATCGCGTTTGAAGGGCACGATGAGGGCGGGGAGGTCGCGCATCTCCACCCATTTCCATTCCAAGAATTCCGGCGTTTCGGTATCTAAATTGATTTCGCTGTCATTCCCTAAGAAACGCAGCACGAACCATTTCTGTTTCTGGCCGCGATACTTCCCGCCCCAGAGTTTCGTTACCAATTCCACGGGCAGGTCGTAGGGAATCCAGTCTTGGCTTTCGGCGATGATTTCGACGCTGGTGACACCCGTTTCTTCTTCCAACTCGCGCAAAGCCGCTGTGCGCGGGTCTTCGCCTTTGTCGATGCCGCCTTGAGGCATTTGCCATGCCTCGGCGCGCATATCGATGCGCTTCGCCGCGAAGACCTTATTCTCGCGGTTCAGCAACATAATGCCGACGCAGGGGCGATAGGGAAGCTGGCTGACGTCAGTTGTCATGGTTGAATTCCGGTTCTTCGTTGGGGATGGTCACGCCCGGAGGGGTGACGACATCGGCCGGAACAGCAGCGGGTGAGGGGGAGGGCGCGGGCGCTGCAGTGGGCTGCACGCCATAGAATTCGCCCGTATAGGGGGAGACGACACGCTCCGGTGCTTCCGGCGCGATGGCGGAGACGGGCACGAGGGTGATGCCCTTCTGCGGCAGGCTTTTCAGCCAGCTATCGAGCTGCGTGATGGTGAGCGCCTGCGCGCGCCCGATGAGCATCACCTGACCGTAACGGCGGGCGAGGTCTTCCGCACGGGCGAGCTGGTTCTTGATGCCCGTTTCATTGGCTTGTTCGTCGATGACGATGGTGGTGTGCAGCACGGCAGCACCCGTCTTCTCACCTGCCTGGAACATCGGTTCGGTCGGCTGGGGATAGGCATTGACCATGAGCAGCCCATGCCCCGCGAAGAGGGAGAGGATTTCAAGGATGCGCGGGTCTTTGGAGAGGCTGTCGCCCACGGGCATCACCATGCCGATATAGCCACGCGAACGGCTGAGTACGCGCTCCAACCGCTTGGTGGATTCGGGCAAATCCTGATGCACGAGGATGCCGTCCGGCCCCGGATCGACCGCAGGGAAGTTGCGGGTCTCGGCGGGCAGGTCGAGGAGGAGTTCATGCCCCTTCTGGCGCGCGGCTTGCGACCATTCGGGGGTCAGCTTGCCATAAGGCGAGAAGGAGAGGGAGACGTTCACGGGCAGGGCGATGGCCGCTTCGGTCACACGCTGGGAGAGGCCAAGGCCTGTGACCGCCACGGCGATGCGCGGCCCGTTGGACTGGGCGGTGTATTTCTTGGCGTAAAACTTCATCGCCGTTTGGCCGTTCGCCGCCGTGGGCACGATGCTGCCATCAGGCAGACGCTTTTCCACGGGATCGATGGGCGGAAGGGGTGGTGCTTCGTGGGTAGGAGCAGGTGCTGCTGGCTGTTCAGCGACAGGAGCGACAGGCTCGGTGACGGTTGGTTGGGTGACGGCGGGTTCGGTCACAGCGGACTGGGGTGCAGCGGGTTCGGAGGTGGCGGGCTGTTCTTCAGCGGGCGCGGGCTGCTCAGCGGGTGCTTCGGTGGTTTCCTCAACGGGTGCGACAGGTGTTTCAGCTGCTTCCTCGACGGGTGTCGCAGGTTCTTCTGTGTTGGCTTCTTCGGTTTTGGGCTTATCCGCCTGCAGGTCTTCCAGCGCGAGCAACTCGCCCTCCACCTCGCCGGTCTCCATATTCACCTCGATACGCTGCCCGTGCTTAAGCGCGTTCTCGCGGTATCCGCCATCCGACGGGAAGATGATCTTCGCGGCGACAGCGGCGGAGGCCAGCAGGAACGCGCCCGTCAAGCCCCACAGCACCAGCCGTGTCGTCGTGCGTTTTTTGACGTTCTGCTGCTTGGCCATGCCAGTGCTTTACTGCTCGGTTTTGTAGAAGGCCAGACCGCGCAGCAAATCGAGCGCGCGGGAAAGCTGGTAATCCTCGATGGGGTTATCCGCCAGCAGTTTGCGTGGCGAAACGACCGTTTTCGCGGCGGGTACGGGGGTGTCACCCGCGCCTTCCGCGCCTTCCGGCTTGCCATCGGTCTCCTCTGCGGTTTTCGCAGCGTCGAGCGCGGCTTCGTTGGCGGCTTTCTGCGCCGCGTTGGTGGCGGTCTTGCCTTTATCGAGGTGACCACGCAGCGAGGCTTCCGAACGGGTGCCGAAGGCGCTGTTCTGGGTGATGGGCTCTACCTTCGCGGGTTCGACGAAGATATCCGGCTTGATGCCTTCGGCCTGAATGGAGCGGCCGGAGGGGGTATAGTAACGCGCGGTGGTGAGGCGCATCGCACCATGGTTGTTCAGCGGGATGACCGTCTGCACCGAGCCTTTGCCGAAGGTATCGGTGCCGAGCACGATGGCGCGTTTATGGTCTTGCAGCGCGCCCGCAACGATTTCGGAAGCGGAGGCCGAGCCGTTGTTCACCAGCACCACGACGGGGACGCTGTCTGGGACGATAGCGCCTTCCTTGGCGTTATAGCGCACGGTGTTCTCCGGATCGCGGCCACGGGTGGAGACGATTTCGCCCTTCTCCAAGAAGTCATCGGAGACGGCGATGGCTTGGTCAAGCAAGCCGCCGGGGTTATTGCGCAAATCCAGCACGATGCCACGGATTTCCGGCATGGATTTCTTCAGCTTCTCGATTTCGCGCACCACGGAAGGGTGGGTGTTTTCAGAGAAGGAGCGCACGCGGATATAGGCGATGTCGTCTTCGGCGCGGGAGGCGACGGATTCGATTTTGATGTTCTCGCGGGTCAGCGTGAAGTTAAGTGGTTCTTGCGCACCTTCGCGAAGGATGGTGACCTTGATTTGGCTGCCGATTTTGCCGCGCATCTTCTCGACCGCTTCGGGAAGCGTCAAGCCCATCACGGCTTCGTCATCGATATGGCTGATGAAGTCACCCGACAGGATGCCGGCCTTCGCGGCGGGGGTCTCGTCAATCGGCGAAACCACTTTCACCATGCCGTTCTCCATGGTCACTTCGATGCCCAGACCGCCGAATTCGCCCTTGGTCTGCACCTGCATCTCCTTGAAGTCCTTCTCGGAGAGGTAGGAGGAGTGCGGGTCAAGGGAGGTCAACATGCCGTTGATGGCGGATTTCACCAGTTCTTCGTCGTTGGTCTCTTCCACATAGTCGCGGCGCACGCGGTCAAACACATCGCCGAAAAGATTGAGCATCTTATAGGTGTTCTGCGGGTCGTTCACAGGCGTTTCCGCCTTCTTCGCCGTGGCGAAAGCGGGGGAAGCCATCATCAGCGCAAGGCCGGTGCCGAGGGCGAGGGTGTGAAGGAAGCGTGTGCGGGATACGGAAGTCATGGAAGAACCTGCGATTTTCATAGATTTTTGTGCATGGAACGCGGAGTTGGAGAGAATATGACACCGTTATACCATAAATTCGCCATTGTCAGCTAACGTTGTTTGTCATTCCTGATGGTTTGTTTTGTGGGGGGCTTCAACCCGCGCTCAACCATGGTACAGGATTTATCGGTTTGTTATCCTTGCGGATTTCGACGTAAAGACCCGTGCCGGAATCGCCGCTGCCCATCACGCCCACGGGTTCGCCTTTGATGACCTTCTGCCCCACCTTGGCCTGCATGTTGCTCATGCCCGCGAGTAGGCTGTGGTGTTTGCCGTCATGGCGGATGATGATGAGGTTGCCGTAATCCAAGAACGGGCCAGTATAGACCACTTCGCCCGCGCGGGGGGCGGTGACCGCGGCGCCATTGCGGGTGCGGATGCGGATGCCTTTGCTTTCGTCGCCCTCTTCGGTCTTGCCGCCATAAGCAATGAACACCTTGCCTTCGGCGGGGGTGGAGATGCGCGCGCCGCCCTCTTTTG